>NZ_JZWV01000601.1 GCF_000966975.1 Streptomyces katrae
AGCGGACCCAGCCCCACGACCTCCCCGGATTCGAGGACGGGATCGCCCTCGCCGAACTCATGGCCGCCATTCCCACCGAGCGCCGCGAGGCCTTCGTCCTCACCCAGCTCCTGGGCCTGGGCTACGCGGAGGCCGCGACCGCCATCGGCTGCCCCGTCGGAACCGTCCGCTCCCGCGTGGCCCGGGCCCGGCTGAACCTCATCGCCCTCCTGACGGACACGGACCCGACGACCACCGCGTCCGAACCCCGGCCCCGCGTCCCGGCACAGGCCGTTCGCGGCACCCACGAGGCCCACGATCGCGTCCTGACGGCAACAAGGGCCTGATGCTCGCGTCCTCGCGCCCACCCCGCCCACCCCAGCGC
>NZ_JZWV01000602.1 GCF_000966975.1 Streptomyces katrae
CGGTACCCCCACCCCCGTCCCCCGGACCCTGGCCGCCGCCGCCCTGACCCTCACGGTCGCCGCCACCGCCCTCACGGCCTGCGGCACCGCCGCCGCGACGAAGCCCCCGCCGGCCCCCGAGGTCGGCAGCACGGCCACCACCGCGGCCCCGCCCACCGCCCCGCCGCTGGCACGCTCGAAACCCACCGGCATGAAGATCGACGCGGCGGGGGTGGACGCGAAGCGCATGGTCGACCTCAAGGTGGACCCGTCCACCGGCGAGCTCGGCGTCCCCGACCCCGACACCGGGGCGAACGACCCCGGCTGGTGGACCGGGGGCGCCACCCCGGGCGAGAAGGGCGTCTCGGTCCTGGTCGCCCACTTCGACACGAAGCACGGCCCGGCCCTGATGAGGAACGTCGCGAACATCCGGCTCGGCGACCTGATCGAGGTCCCCCGCGAGGACGGCCAGACGGCGAAGTTCAAGATCCGCGAGATCGAGGACGTCCCCAAGGAGGACTTCCCGACCGCCAAGGTCTACCCGGACACCCCCCGCCCGGAGCTCCGCCTCCTGACCTGCGGAGGCGAAATCAAGAACGGCCACCGCACCAACAACGTGATCCTCTACGCGGACCTGGTCGCCTGACGTCTCGGCAGTCAAACGGCCCGGAGCGTGATCGCTCCGGGCCGTTTTCCCTGGTGCCCCCGGCAGGATTCGAACCTGCGACACCCGCTTTAGGAGTTCATCCCCTGTCTGACCTGGGACGTCTGAGGGCGCGAGCTGTCTGCACCCGGTGGGCCCGGACGGTTGCCGTCGTTCCCGGACGTTGCCGTCAGGCACTGCCGTCAGGAAGCGCTGCATCCTGCGGGCCTTGGGCGAAGGAGCAGAAGGCGACGGCCGCGTCATCGCCGGCCTTGTACCGGGGCCAGCGCTGGCCGTGGGGGTCGGTCGCTTCCACCTCGCGAATCGAGCGGATAAGGGCGGCGGGTCCACTCGTCCTGAGCTGGGCGAGCAGCCCCTCCCAGGTGGCCATCTGGTACTCGGTGACCAGACGCGAGACGCCGTCCGACATGACGGCCGCCGACCGCACGTCGGCGGCGGCGACGGTTCCCGTCAGCGCGTGAGACGCGGCGTCCGGTGATGCTGCGGCCACCCAGTAGCCCTCCGGGGTGTTTCGGATCTTCCTCTGCGCGGCGACGAGTCTGGCGACGCTCGCCCGGTGCTCCGGGGTGCCCGTCGCGAACTGTTCCGTCTCGGCACGCAGGTCCTGGCACACCTCATCCACCCGGAGGTCCGTCAGCACCGTGATCCCGTCGGCCCCCTCCAGCACGATGGGGGAGTCCGCGAGCACGAGGTGATCGAAGTGGCCCGGCCGTTCGCGGAGGATGGCCACCGTCGCGGACGGAGTGCCGGGGTTCTGGAGATCGCACTCGGGGTGAAGTCGCCCAACGCGTTCGAGCGCCTCCGCCAGCCCATCCGCCAGCGGCCGGTCGCCTGTCGCCAGCGCTGCGACGAGCTGGCTGCCGAGTTGGGCGACGTACCAGGGCACGCCATGCCGGCAGCCGGTCCCCAGCCCCGCTGTGCTGAGACCATCCAGCACCAGGGCAAGGGACGGCGTACCGCCCACCCAGTCCTCGTTGGGGGCGGAGCCCCCGGGCTCGGTCGCAACGCTGACGTACATGTCATCCCTCGTGTCGGTAGATCGGGCTGACGCGCTTGCTCTCCAGGACCTCAAGCGTCTTGGGGTCGTAGCGGCACGAAATCAGCGTGGAGAACCGGTTGGTGCGGACCTCGCGGTACAGCTCCGCCAGGTGGTTTTCGAGGTAGTGAACCACCCCGTTGGCCCCGATGGCGTGGATGCCAGCGATGTAGATGAAGGTCCCCTTGCCGTCCAGTCGCGGGAGGCGGGCGAGGTACCCGACGTCTCCGGCCTCGCCGCTTTCGTCCATCGGCGAGCGATGGACTTCCTTGGTCTTCAGATCCACCAGGTGCCAAGCCCGGTCCTTCTGGAACCGGAGGTGATCGTCACCCTCCAGGACCTGGGCGATGATCGGCGACAGGCGCGGACCGCAGACCACGACGTGGTTGTCGCGGTTGAGGTTCACGATCCCTGTTGGCGGGATGACCTCGTACTGCGCGTCGAGCTTCAGCGTGCTGAGCAGCTTCCGCAGGTGCTCGAAGTTCCCGAAGTCCTCACGCGTGACGACCTCGCCCGCTTCCCCAGTCTCCTTGCCGGCTTCGTACTTGCCTCCGAGCGAGATGGTCATGAGATCGGTGCCGAAGAACGCCCGCTCGGGCGGCGGCCCTTGCGCGGCCAGCTGGCCGACCCGACCACGACTGACGCCGAGTAGGGCTGCGATCTCAGACTGAGACATGCCGCTCGCCGCCGCCTCCTCGATGGCCTCGCGCCGGATGCGGGACAGCTCCGTGACTCGGCCCTGGTAGTCGCCCATCAGGGCGATTGCTGCCTTGGCTCGCTCTACAGGGGGCTCCACCTGGGCCACCCGCTGGATCTCTTCGTGCACCTACAGCCTCCACGCTTAGGGGGTCTAGCAACCATACCGCGAGGGGGGCTTGACGGCCATGGGGGTGGGTGCCTACCTTGGCTATCAGGTCAGCGCATAGACCCCCTAAGCGGAAATCGCTAAGGGGACCTATGCACCCTCTGACCTGCTTGAACGCCTATTGGCGTCCGGCGTGTCCCGTGCAAACGGGAGGCCCTTCGAGGCTTACCGCGCACGTCGGAGAGCTGCCGTTCCTTGAGAACTCAACAGTGGACGTGAAGTTGAGGCCGCCGCCTCCTCAGTAAGGCGGCCAGCGCGGCAGAGGTCCGCGCATTCGACCTCCGCAGCCCTGGCGGCTGCGGCCGGTTGCCTCCTTCGTCCGTCCGCCGCTTCGGCGGTGTACGGGCGGGGCTGAGGGGAGCCGGATTTCCGCTCCACCCCTTCCGATCTGGGAGACCTCATGAGCATCCGTGACGGGGAGGACCTCCCCGACCCGAGCACCGTTTCCGCCGGCGAGCTGGGCCGGATCCTGCGAGACCTGGCCGGTATCGCGGACGAGCTGACCGCCCCGGTGCTGACCGAGGAGCTGCGGCTCGCGCAGTACCGGCGGGTGGCCAACCTCGGCGAGTGGATCACCAAGGCGGCCGACAGCCTGCACTACGCCCTGGACCGCCAGGTCAACCCCGACGAGTTCGGCGACGACGACTGACACGCCGGCCTGCCGGCGCATCTGCCCTGACGAAGTGAAGCCCCCGGTGCTGGAACACCGGGGGCTTCGGTTCGGGCCCCGTTCCTGTCTGAGAGGAGCACGACCCAATGAAGCCCATCGTTGCACGTCACACCCCCGTTACCCCGCTTCCCGTCGACCTGGAGCCGACAGACGCGGAGCTTGAGGCGATCGAGTGGGAGCTGCCGCTGATCCTGGCGGAGCGCGACCTCCTCGACGTCGAGATCAGCGTCCTGGACCGCATGCCGTCCGAGCTGGACGAGAGGCGGATCCGCCGGGCCCGCCGCAAGATGCTCGCCGTCCGGCGGGCGCTCACGAACCAGGCCCTCGCGGTGAACATGCCGGGCGGTGCGGCATGACCCACGTCGCGCGCCTGACCAACTCGTTCATGGGCGAGTGGGAGCTGTACGTCGTCACCGACGCCCCCACGCGGGACTGGCCGTTTCACGAGTTCGGCCGGACTGGCCCGGTCCCCACGCTCGCCGAACGGAGGGCGGCCCTGACAGCTCTCGGCTACGAGTCGGCGGAGGCCGGTGAGTGGGTGTGGACGGAGAGCCAGAACACGTTCGCGGAGCGCGTCGAGCTGACTGCCTCCCTCACGGTTCGCACCGTCACCGCCAAGGCCGCACCGTGAGTGCGGCCGGCAGGCCGCTCACACGGGCGCAGAAGACGGTCCTTGGGCTGGCGTTCGTGCCGATGGTCGGCACGGGCCTGGCCGGCGGGTTCGGCACCTACACGAACATCTCGAACGCCTACGGGTCGGGGACGGCCGTGGGTGCGGTCGCGGCCGGCGAGGGCGCCACAGCGGTCCTGGCCCTGGTCCTACTCGGCCTGACGATGCTCGGTCAGTCCTCACCGCTGGTGATCCGCTCCGGGCTGTGGGCGCTCCCGGCCGCCGCGTCGGCCATGTCCTCCATGGCCGCCAAGTCCCCGGGCGAGATCGTCATTTACGCCCTGACCCCGATGGGCATGACCGCTTCCGCCGAGGGGGCCGCGTTCCTGGCCCGGCGAATCGTGGTCCACCGCGACGGACGCGACGGGGAGGCAGAGCGACGGGCCGCCGAGGTCGTCCAGGCGCTGGCTTACCACCGCGCCCGGGCCGCGCACCATCCAGACGAGAAGGTCCGGCGGAAGTCGGAACTCAAGGCGTGGACGCTGGCCCGCAAGGTCGGCACCGGCGATCTGACCCTGGGCGATCGGCTCCTGGACGTCCAGCGCGATCGGATCACCGCCGGAGCCGATACCGCCCTGGCCGCCATGTTCGACACCCCGACCACACCGGCCCTCACCACCGGATCGACCCCTTCCACCCCGGCGATCGAATCAGGGCAGACCGATACATACCGGTCTACCTCTGACCGGGAGGAGTCGGCCGATCCGGCTCCCGCCGCTTCCGCCCCGTGGGCCGCCGAGGGACCTGCCCCCGTCATGGACGCGACGCCCGATCCGGTCCCGGCCGACGCCGCTCCGGCGGTCGACTCGACACGCCCCGCCCTGGTGGTGGCGGCCGATCGACCGCGCGCACGTCGGGCGACCGGGCGGGTCCCACAGTCGGCCCGATCGAGCGCCCCGACTCGATCGCGTGACGAGCTCCTCGCCGAAGCCCGGTCGCTGACCGAGTCGTGGTCGGTGAAGGAGCTGACCGCCGATCGGCTGCGTAAGACGCTGCGGACCTCCCCGGCCAACGGCCGGATGCTCCGCGACACCCTGCGCGGCGAGCGGGAAGCAGCCGCCGCCGAGTCGGCTGCGGCGGACGTCGCGTGAGCGCGATACCCATCTACCTCTGGCGCCTTGCCCCCGAGGGCTTGGCCACCCGCCGGCAGCTGCGTGCGGCGGGGCTGCGGCCGGGCGGTCAGCCGGTCGTCGGTGAACTCCAGCGGCCCCGCTTCCGGCGGGGCCCGCTGGTCGCCTACCTCTACCGGGTCGACCTGGCCGTGCCGGTCCGCCCCATGACGCCGGCGAAACGCCGGGCCCTGGACCGGGCGAACACCGCCCGCCGCACCTGCCCCGCCTGCCACCGGGATGCCGGGTACGTCATCCCGGTCTCGCTTGGCATGTGCGTGCCCTGCGCCTACCCCGACACCGAACTTGCTGCCTGACCTGCCCGAAAGGGGCTCACCGTGTTCGCTGAGATCGCGTTTCTCCTCTACGTCGGGCACCTGCTGGCCGACTACCCGTTCCAGACCGACCACCAGGCCGCCCACAAGGCCAAGTGCGGGCGGCAGGGCTGGACGGCCAACGTCACCCACGCCGCCACCCACCTCCTGACCTGCGGCGCCATGCTCACCCTCGGGACGGTGCTGCTGGGCTGGCACCTCCCGCTCCTGCCCACCGCCGGTGCCCTGCTGTGGATCGGCGTCACCCACGGGTTCATCGACCGGCGCTGGCCGATCGCGGCGTGGATGCGGATCGCCCGTCAGCAGGGCTGGGCCGCGCACGGCGGGGCCGCCCACGTCGACCAGACCGCCCACGTCCTCGCCCTGACCCTCGCCGCACTCTTCCTCGCCGCCTGACTCGAAGGAGTTCAACCCATGCGTCCCGTCACGGTGACCACCTTCGTCCAGTACGCCAGCAAGCCGGGCACCGACCGCTGGCACGAGCCGATCAGCGTCGACGTCGCCCGGCAGTGCCTGCGCCGGGCCCGCCGCAGCGGCGACACCGTCGAGATCCGCCAAACGACCGCCCGCGACGGCAGCAGCGTCCACGTCGCCCACGTCCACATCGGCCCCGGCCGCTGGCGCGACGTCGACTCGGTGACCGACATCTACGAGATCCCCACCGACGCCCTCACGGACCTCTGACCCGCGAAGGGAGAACCCGTGCACCAGCTTCCCGAACACCGCCCCGGCGCCGTCGTCCACCTTCCGGACGGCACCCCCGTCTACGCCGACCAGCTCCCCGCCACCTTCGCCGGGCCGCAGGTCGTTCACCAGCACATCCACCAGGCCCCGCCCGACCGGACCGTCCAGCGGATCGCCCTTGGCTCCGGCGTCGGCGCCGGGGCGGTCGCGGCCGGGGTCTACTTCGGCCCGCTACTGATCGGCGCTCTCACGGCCATCGCCGCGAACCTCGCGTTCCTGGCCTTCCTCGCCCTGGTCCTCGGCTGGGGCGTCCACACGGTCGTGAAGTCCGTGGGTGGCCCCGAGGGCACGCAGGCCGCCAAGAACGTCCGCAAGGCCACCGCCCGTCGCCGGCGCGGCTGACGGCTGCCCGATCCACCCGGCCCCCACGGAGTCCGGGTGGTGAGGGGAGCTGGGACAGTCCCGGCCTGGAAGGGAAGCACTGTGGAAGGCGCACGCTACTCGTACGTCTACAACGCCGGCACGGAGTCGTCGCACCGCCGCTACAAGTACCAGTGCAAGTGCGGCCGCAACAGCGGGCGGTACTGGTCCACCGGTGCACGGGCCATGGAGGAACTCCGCGTGCACGTCGCTCAGCGGCACCCCGGCAATGACCGATTCCGGCCCCGCCCGTTCGCCGAGATCTGACGGCTGCCCGATCCACCCGCCCTGTGCGGGTGGTGAGGGGAGCCGGACAGTCCGGCCTCCAGAACGGAGCCCCACGATGGCGAAGGACCCGAACTTCACCGCGCGTGAGATCGCCCAGATCGGCTGGTACACGGCCCGGATGGCCAAGCGCGGTATCGCCGGAGAGAACGTCCACATCGGTGACCTGACCCGCAAGGTCGACCGGATCATCGACACCGCCCGCGAGCGGACCGAGCGCGAGGAGCGCGAGGCCGCCGAGGCGAAGAACGCCAAGCGCAAGCGCAACTAGAGGTGCCCCCGGAGCGGCCGTCCCGGCCAAGGAAACCGCGCCGCTCCGGGGCCCCTGCCCACCCGCCATTCAGCGAGAGCAGAGGTTCACAGCATGACCGATTCCCCGACCCCTCACCTGCGGGCCGTCCCGGACGAGGACGTCGAGCCGGTGATCCCGAAGATGGTCGACAACCCGAACCTGCCCGACCCCAAGGTCCGCAGCGAGAAGCGCAAGCCCGTCCTTGCCGGATGGCTGACCAACCGGCGCGACTTCACTGCCACCGCCAAGCACGCCGCCGCGAACCTCGGGTACGCCGCCCTCTTCCACGGGGTGCGGATGCCCGTCTACGCCGGCCGTCTGGCGCTGATGTCGCCGCGGGGAGCCTGCCGCTTCATCTCCTCCACCAACCGATGGGTGTGGGACCGCGAAGCCGCGCCGCTGCGGGACTTCGCCGTCCGGACCGAGGACGTCGACGAGTACATGCGCCTGGCCAAGCTCCGCCAGGGACGTGTCGCGCTGCGCGGGATGGTCACCCTGGTCAGCGCCGTGTTCGGCCTTGGGTTCGCCCTGTGGCTGTACGTGCTGGCCCCCGCCTACCTGTACGCGTTCGCCGCCGGCGGCGTCCTCCTCCTGGGGTTCGCCGGGCAGCAGCCTGACGCCCCGGTGATCGGCCCGGCGGTGCTGAAGACCGAGCTGCAGAAGATGACCGGCTCGATCGTCCTGCGCGGGCTGGACAGCATCGGCAACGCGAAGATCTCCGCCGCCATCAAGAAGGGCGGCGACATGAACGGCCTGCGGTTCACCTCCGAGATCGTGCGGGACGGGCCCGGCTACCGCGCCGACCTCGACCTCCCGTACGGCGTGACCCCGGAGGACATCATGGAGGCCCGCAAGCCCCTGGCCTCGGGTCTGCGCCGGAAGGTCGGATGCGTCTGGCCGTCCCCGGACCCGTCCGAGCACGAGGGGCGGCTGATCTTGTGGGTCGGGGACAAGCCGATGAACGAGACCACCAAGCCGGCCTGGCCGCTCCTGAAGTCCGGGCAGGTCGACCTGTTCAAGCCCGTCGTGTTCGGCAACGACCAGCGCATGCGCGACGTGACCGTGACCCTCATGTTCGCCTCGGTCGTGGTCGGCTCCATCCCCCGCATGGGCAAGACGTTCCTGATGCGGCTGCTCCTCCTCATCGCCGCCCTCGACCCGCGTGCGGAGATTCACGCGTTCGACTTCAAAGGCACCGGCGACTTCTCCGCGCTGGAGCCGGTCTGCCACCGCTACCGGGCCGGTGACGAAGACGAGGACATCGAGTACGTCGTCCAGGCCCTGCGGGAACTGAAGGAAGAACTGCGGCGCCGGGCGAAGGTCATCAAGTCCCTGCCGCGTTCGCGGTGCCCGGAGTCGAAGGTCACCCCGGAGCTGGCCAGCGACAAGAGCCTGGGGCTGCACCCGATCGTCGTCGGCTCCGACGAGTGCCAGGTGCCTTTCGAGCACGAGAAGTACGGGGCGGAGATCGAGGAGATCTGCACCGACATCACCAAGCGCGGCCCCGCCCTCGGCATCGTCGGCATGTTCGGCACCCAGCGCCCCGACGCCAAGTCCCTGCCCACCGGCATCAGCGCCAACGCGGTCCTTCGGTTCGCGCTCAAGGTCATGGGCCAGCCTGCCAACGACATGATCCTGGGCACGTCGATGTACAAGGCCGGGTACCGGGCGACGATGTTCTCCCGCTCCGACCGGGGCATCTGCTGGATGGCCGGCGAGGGAGACGACCCGCGCATCGTCGCCTCGGCGTTCGTGGACGCGGTGGGCGCCGAACAGGTCGTGGCCCGCGCCCGCAAGATGCGCGACGAGTACGGCAACGTCACCGGCCACGCCATCGGCAAGGGCCCCGAAGCCACCACCGGCGTCGACATCCTCGCCGACGTCCTCGCGGTCATGGCGGCCGACGAGGACGCGCTCTGGTGCGAGCGGATCGCCACCCGCCTCACCGCCCTGCGCCCCGACGCGTACGCCGGGTGGAAGGGCGAGAACGTCACCGCCGCACTCAAGCCCTGGGGCATCAAGCCCGGACAGGTCTGGGGCCAGGACGAGAACGGGGAGGGCAAGAACCGGCGCGGCATCAAGCGCGCCGACATCACCGCCGCCATCACCCGCCGTGACGCCGACCGGGCCGCCGCCTGACCCCTCAAACGCCTGCTAGACCTAGCACCCTCTCCTGCTAGGTCTAGCACCCCCGCTAGCACCCCAACAGGCCTCTGACCTGGGAACTAGCGTCTAGCAGCCTGCCGCGAATAGCCCCGGAAACCGCCCCAGACATGGGAGGACACCCGCATGCTCATCGCTAGCGCCCTCATCCTCGCCGCCCTCGCCGCCTACACGCTGTTGTGCATGGCCAGCCCCTTCGGGACCTGCCGCAAGTGCGACGGCGCCGGCGCCAAGCCCACCCTCCACCGCACCGGCAAGGTCATGGTCAAGCCCTGCCGCCGCTGCAAGGGCCACGGCAAACGCCTCCGGGTCGGGCGCCGCCTGCACAACCACAGCCGCCAAATCCACCGCGCCGGCACCCGCTGACCACCACGCCACCAGCCGAACGGAGCCCACGACCGTGGCCATCACCATCTCGTTCGTCGCCCTCTTCGGACTCGTCCTGTTCTTCCTCCTGCGCTCCCGCAGCCTCGGCCCCGGCAGCGCGTTCGTCGCCGCCGGATTCGGGTTCTTCCTCGCCTCCACCGGCGCCGCCGGCCCCATCAACGAGATGGCCACCGCCATCGTCCACGCCATCCCCAACCTCTGATGGATGCCGTCCCGCTCCTGGACTGGGGCGACAGCAGCCACTTCGACGCCCGGGCCACCCGGCCGTGCTGCCTGTGCGGCAAGCCCACCCCGATGCGCTCCCACGCCGACGAGGCCGTCCACAAGGTGTGCGCAGAGGAGTGGAACGCCGCCCACCCCGACGAGCCCCGCCGCTACACCCCGCCCGCCCCGGGCCGGACCCAGCACGACGTCGGCACCTGGCGCTTCCACAACGACGGCCCCACCACCCCGTACCTGCGGCGTCCGACCGCCGCCACGCGCGCACTCGCCCAGAGCCCCGCCGCCCCCGGCATGGCCGGAGGGCAGGACGGCCTGTTCGCCGCCTGAACAGCGCGAAAAGGGCGGCCCCCGTCTCGCCAAAGCCGGGGCCGCCCTCATCCAGCACGTTCCACTGAACTGGAGGCATCCAGCATGACCCAACCCACCCCCGCCCCGCTACAGACCGCGCTGCGGCTGGCCGGACTCGGGCTCCCCGTCCTGCCCCTGCGCCAGGACAAGACCCCCGTCGGCAACTGCCCGACCTGCGCGGGCTCCGCCTGCGGGGACCGGCCCCACATGAAGGCCGCCGGCCCCTGCCAGTGCCCCGCACCCTGCCACGGCTGGGCCGCCGCCACCACCGACCCGCACGTCCTCACCTCCCCGGCCTGGGCCCGCGCCTGGCAGCGAGCCGGCGCCGTCGCCTACCACCCCGGCGGCGCCGGGCTCACCGTCGTGGACCTCGACACCCCGGGCGCCGTCGCGTGGGCCCGTCAGACCCTTCCCGCGACCACGACGGTGGCCACAACGCGGGGCGAGCACTGGATCTACCAGGGTGCCACGCGGTCCGTGAACGGCGTTCGCCCGGGCGTCGACCTGAAGTCCACCATGGCCTACGCCCGGTGGCGCGGCCCTGGCACCGGCACCATGACGACCCTCCCGGACGCCGTGCGGGCGCTGGCCGTCAAGAAACCGGCTCCGGTGCGGCCAGTGCTGGCCGCTGTCGTGCCCGCGCCGGCCGGGGGCGGGGGGTGCCGCCACCGCTCGCCCGCCTACCTGGAACGGGGCATCGCCATGGCGGAGCAGCGCATCACCGCCGCCGACAGTGCCATCCACCACACGGTCTACCGGACGTTCCTCGCCGTGCTCTCCGTCCACGGCCGGTGCGGATGCCTGACCGAGACGCACGTCGAGCGGCTGTTCACTGCCGCGCAGGCCAAGGGGGAGTCCCTGCGGCACTGCACGACGGCCTGGACGAACGCCCGCACCGCACTGGGGGTGTAGCTGTGGCCGAGGACGAGAAGACTCCGGCCCGCGAGATCATCACCGACTACGCGCAGGCCCACTTCCGGTACTTCCGCACGACCGAGGGCACCGTGTACGCGCAGCGCAACGGCCACCCCGTCGCCCGGCCGGTCCGCTCCCAGGGCACGACTGGCAGCCACCGCCAGGAACTCATGGTCGGCATGTTCAACGACGGTCTCGGCGTGTTCAACGGCACCGCCCTCAAGGAGGCGTTGGACTTGATCGAAGCTCTCGCGCTCAGCCAGGACGTGCAGGCCACCCACATCCGGGTGGCCTCGGGGTTCGACGGGGCGACGTGGCTGGACCTGGGCCGCGACGACGGCCGGTCCGTCCGCATCCACCCCAACGGGTGGGACATCCGTGTCCCCGACCCGCGTGAGGTGTGCTGGCGGCGCACCCAGCTCACCGGCGAACTCCCGATCCCGGAGAAGGACACGGACGGCAAGGGCATCGACCTGCTGTTGAGGTTGTGTAACTTCGCGAACGCCGAGAGCGAGTGCCTGGCCGTGGCGTGGCTGATCGGCTGCTTGGAGCCGTCCGTGCCGGTCCCCGCGCCGTTCCTGACCGGCCCCCAGGGCGCCGGCAAGTCCACGGGCGGCCGGATGCTCGTGCGGATCATCGAGGGCATGACCGGCGACCTGCGCCGCGCGCCGAAGGATGAGGAGAACCTGATCACGGCGGTTGCGGCGGGGTGGGTCACTGCCCTGGACAACCTCTCGCACCTGCCGCCGGACCTGTCCGACCTGATGTGCTGCATCGTCACGGGTGCCGAGAGCATCAAGCGCGCGCTGTTCAGCGACGGCGACGTGCACCGCTCCCGCTACCGCCGCCCGCTGCTGCTGACCGGCATCGACGTGGGCGTCATCCGCCCCGACCTCGCCGAACGCCTTCTTCCGCTCCGCCTGGAGCGGCCCCGGGTCCGGCGGACGGAAGCGGAGCTGTGGGCGGAGTACGCCCAGGTCCTGCCCGTCATCCTCGGCTCCCTGCTGGACCTGACCGTGAAGGTACGGTCCACCGAGGCCGACATCCCCACCGACCTGCGCATGGCCGACTTCGCCCACCTCTGCGCCCAGCTCGACGCCGCCACCGGCCTGGCCTCGCTGACCGCCTATCGGGCCAGCCTGGACGACCTCAACGACGACGTGATCGAAGGAGACCTGCTCGCTCAGACGGTCCTCAAGCACGCCGCCGGCATCGACCCCGGCGCGGAGATCCGGATGACGTCCGCCGAGTGGCTGCACGCCCTCACCCAGCTCTACACGGGCGAGGAGTGCCGCCCCCTGCCCAAGGGCTGGCCCACCACCGGCAAGGTCCTCTCCGACCGTCTCAAGCGGCTTCAGCCCACCCTCGCCGCTCGCGGCGTCCTCGTGGACTGGGGCCGTAAGAACACGGCCCGCTACATCGAGCTGACCCGTCCCGCCGTCCCGCTGCCGGAGCAGTCCGCCCCGATGTTCTGACCGGCGGTGCCACGGCGGGACCGGCACAAGCAAGAGGAGCACCCGGCCCCGCCGCGGCGTGCTCCTCTTGCAGTTCCGGCGGAACGCCGGCCCAAGGGACGTGCCGCGCAGCGGCTCCGCATTCGCGCTCTGAGTCGCGCACAACAACAAACACCCCCTCTCTCTTTTCCTAAGAAAAGAGAAGCTGCGTCACCCGCGTCACCACAGCCCCGCAAACCGCCTGTGACCTGCGCATACGTGGGTGACGCAGACGGCCCACGGCTGCGTCACCTCGCGTCACCTGCGTCACCAGGCCGCGTCACCCGATGACGCGGTGACGCAGACCGGTGACACACGACCGCAGCC
>NZ_JZWV01000603.1 GCF_000966975.1 Streptomyces katrae
GCCGCAGCCAGCGTCACCGAAAACCGCAGGTCAGGCGCCCGAGTGACGCGAATGACGCGGTGACGCAGAAATCCCAGCCTCGGACAGGTGCGGGGTGCCCCAGAGCCCCCCGCGCCCGCCGGTCATGCCTGCACCCCCGAGCCACTTCAGCCCACGACAGGAGAGAGCCCCAGTGCCGACCGCGCTTCCGCCCCCGGCCCTGCTCATGACCGTTCCCGAAGTCATGGCCACGCTCAAGCTCGGCCGGCACAGCGTCTACAACCTCATCCGCTCCAAGCGGCTGCCCAGCATCACCGTCGGACGGGCCCGCAGGATCCCCGCCGATGCCGTACACCGCTTCATCAACACCGAACTGGAGAGTGCCGCCTGATGGCAGGCAAGAAGAACCCCAACGGCGCTGGCAGCATCTGGCAGCGCAAGGACGGTCGTTACGAGGCCCGGGTGTACGTCCCTCAGCCGGACGGCACCCGCGCCCGTAAGACCGTCTACGGCAAGACCTGGCAGGAGTGCGACGAGAAGCGCCAGGAACTGGTCCTGCGCGACCGGCAGGGCGTCCCGACGCCCACCCGGTCCGCCCGCCTGTCGGAGTGGCTGCCCTACTGGCTGGAGCAGCATGTCGAGCCGCGCCGGAAGCTCAGCACCTACGACAAGTACGAGACCCACGTCCGGCTGCACCTCGTGCCCCTCCTCGGGGCCCGGAGTCTGGAGTCGCTGAGCACCGCCGACGTGCGCCGTTTCCTCACCCGCGTGCAGAAGGACAAGACGGTGGCCACGGCCAAGGAGGCCCACCGCGTCCTGCGCACCGCGCTGTCGGGAGCGGTGCGGGATGAGCTGATCACCCGGAACGTCGCTTCCCTGGTCGAGCCGCCGAGGGCGAAGCAGCGGGAGATTCGGCCGTGGACGCTGGAGGAGACGCTCGCGTTTCTGGAGGCTGCGCGGGGCGAGGCGCTCTACGCGGCGTTCGTGCTGGCCATCGCCATGGGGCTCCGGCGCGGTGAGCTGGTCGGGCTGCGGTGGTCGGACCTCGACCTGGACAAGCGGGTGCTGCACGTCCGCCAGCAGACGCAGCGCCGGCGCGGGCAGCTCTACCAGGACGACCCGAAGAGTCGCCGTCAGCGGGCTGTGCCGCTTCCCGCGATGTGCATCGCCCCGTTGCGGTGGCACCGGCTCAAGCAGCGTGCGATCTTCCGCGAGACTGGTGTCGAGTGGTCCGAGGCCGGGCCCGTCTTCGCCACCCGGAACGGTCGGACGGTGGAGCCGAGGAACGTCTACCGGGCCTTCACCCGTGTCGCGGCCGACGCTGGCCTGAGGGTCGTCCGCCTGCACGACGCCCGTCACGGGTGCGCGACCCTGCTGACCGCCGCCGGCGTCGCGCCCAGGGTCATCATGGAGATCCTCGGGCACAGCCAGATCAGCATCACCATGGACGTGTACACACACGTTGTGGATGACACGAAGCGGGAAGCGATCAGCCACATGGACCGGATGCTGAGGCGCCAGCGCCCGAGTGCGTGACCCCGTTGCCGTCAGTCGGTGCAGTCAAACGGCCCGGAGCGTGATCGCTCCGGGCCGTTTTGCCTGGTGCCCCCGGCAGGATTCGAACCTGCGACACCCGCTTTAGGAGAGCGGTGCTCTATCCCCTGAGCTACGAAGGCGGGGCCCCGTGGGGGGCCCGGGCCGTGGTGCAGGCGGCCCAGGCACAGCGTAGCGGATCAGGTACCGGCTCCGTGGGCCGGTTTCCCGGGGTCGGCGCGGCCGAGGGGGCTGCGGCCGTCACCGGCGGCGGATCCGCCTCTAATGTGCGACGCGACGCTGTGTCGCGAACCGTCTGGGGGAGACATGCACACCGACCGACCGAAGGCCCCGCCCGTGGCGACGGGACTGGCGCCCGATCCCGGGCTGCCCGGGATCTGGAGCGCCGGAGCGGCCGAGGGGGATCCGCTGGTCCTGGTCCACGGGACCCGGCTCTCCGCGCTGATGTGGGACCCGCACGCCCGCCGGCTGGCCCCCCGCTTCCGGATCACCGCCCCCGACCTGCCCGGCCACGGGAGCCTGCGCGGCCGGCCCTTCCGCCTGGAGGAGGCCGTCGCGCAGGTCGCAGTGGCCGTGGCGGAGGCCGCCCGGGTCACCGGGCGCCGTCCCGTGGTGGCGGGGAGCTCGCTGGGCGGGTACGTCACCCTCGCCTACGGGGCCGCGCACCCGGACGCGGCGGCCGCCCTCCTCGTCCAGGGGGCCACGGCCCGGCCCGACGGGGCCACCGGCCTGGTCTACCGCGCCGCGGCCCGGGCGTTCGACGCGCTCGGCCCGCAGCGGGCCGCCCGCCTCAACGACCGGGCGTTCAGGCGCCGTCTGCCGGCCGAGAGCTACGAGGCGGTCATGCGGGGCGGCCTGGCGATGCCCGCCTTCGGCGAGGTGGTCGACGAACTCGCCCGGTACGACTTCCTCGGCCTCGCGGGCCGCTGCCGGCTGCCCGTGCTCTTCGTCAACGGCCTCGGCGACCGCCTCTTCCGCACCAGGGAACGGGAGTTCCTCGCCGCGGCCCGCTCCGGCGGCGGCCGGGCCCGCCTGTTCCACGTCCACGGCCCGCACATCATGTCCCTCACCGATCCGGCGGCCTTCACGAGGACTCTGGAACGCGGCCACGCGCTCCTCGTACCCGCTGCCCGGGACCGTGCCGCCGGGGGCGCCCCCGCATAATTCGGCGCAGGGGAAGTGGGGAAGTGCCGTACACGAGGGGGAAAGCCGTGAGCGAAGCAGCCGTGCTGCCGCAGCCGTTCGGGGAGGGGTTCGCGCAGGACCCCTACGGCGTGTACGCGCGGTTGCGCGCCCAGGGGTCCGTGCACCGGGTCGCGCTGCCCGACGGGGCGCCGGTGTGGCTGGTGACGCACGAGGCCGATGTGCGGGCCGGGCTGGCCGACGGCAGGTTCTCCGTCGACAAGCGGCACTCCCGGGGCGGGTTCCAGGGGTTCTCGCTGCCCCCGGCGCTGGACGCGAACCTGCTGAACATCGGCCCCGAGGACCACCTGCGGCTGCGCCGCCTGGTGGCGCGGGGGTTCACCCCCCGGCACGTCGAGCGGATGCGCACGGCGGTCCAGGCGGCGGTCGACGCCCTCGCGGACCGGTTCACCGCACGGCTGGAGGCCGACGGGGTCGCCGACGTGGTCGACGGGTTGGCCCGGCCGCTGCCGCTGAAGGTCATCGGGGACCTGCTGGCCGTGCCGGAGGGGGAGTACGGGCGGTTCGCCGGGTGGATCGGTTCCATGCTGGCGCCCGGCAGCCGCGAGGAGCTCGCGGGCGCGGTGCGGAGCGTCCACGCGTACCTGGTGGAGCTCGTCGCCGCGCGGCGCGCGGCCCCGGGTGACGACGTCCTGTCCGGGCTGATCGCCGCCCGCGACTCCGGAGACCGGCTGAGCGAGGACGAGCTGGTCTCCCTCGCCTTCCTGATCCTCATGGCCGGCAGCGAGACCGTCCAGCACCTGATCAGCGGCGGCCTGCTCACCCTCCTGACGCACGGGGAGCAGCGGGCCGCGCTCCGGGAGCGCCCTGGGCTGCTGCCGGAGGCCGTCGAGGAGCTCTTCCGGTACGCGGTCCCCAACCACACCGCCATCCGCCGCTTCCCGACGGAGCCGGTCGAGATCGGCGGCGTACGGATCCCCGCCGGCGACACGGTGATGTTCTCGATCGCCTCCGCCCACCGGGACCCCGCCCGCTACCCCGACCCGGACCGCTTCGACATCGGCCGGGCCGACAAGGCCCACCTGGCCCTGGGGCACGGGGTCCACTACTGCCTCGGCGCACCGCTGGCCCGTACCCAGGTCACCCTCGCGCTCGGGACCCTGCTGCGGAGGCTGCCGGAGCTGCGGCTGGCGGTGCCCGCGGACGGGCTGGAGTGGAGCACCACGTTCAGGTTCCGTGCGCTGAGGGCCCTGCCCGTCACAGGGGCGTGACCCGGCGGCCGGGCCCGCTCAGACCCCCATCGGGGTGTGGAGCTCCACGGTGAGTTCCACTTCCACCGGCGCGTCCAGCGGCAGCACGGCCACCCCGACCGCGCTGCGCGCGTGGATGCCCGCGTCGCCGAAGGCGGTGCCCAGCAGCTCGCTCGCGCCGTTGACGACGCCCGGCTGGCCGGTGAAGTCCGGGGTGGAGGCCACGAAGCCGACCACCTTGACCACCCGTTTCACGGCGGACAGGTCCCCGGCCACCGAGGCCACGGCGGCGAGGGCGTTCAGCGCGCACTGCCGGGCCAGTTCGGCGCCCTGCTCCGGGGTGACCTCGCCGCCCACCTTCCCGGTGCGCAGCAGTGCGCCGTCCACCATGGGCAGCTGGCCCGAGGTGTACACGTAGTGGCCGCTCACCACCGCCGGGACGTACACGGCGACGGGCGGGGCGACCGGCGGCAGCTTCAGCCCGGCGGCCGCCAGGCGTTCTTCGGGGGTGCTGTTCACGGGGGGCTCCTCGGGTTCCTCGCGGGGGAAAGGGGGTCAGGGGCGGGTGACGCGGACCCGGAAGCCGCCGCCCGGGAGGGCCGCCACCACCGAGATGCTGATGCGCGCCTTGTCGTCGGTGAAGGTCTCGCCGGGGCGGAACGGCGCGTCCGACAGCTCGGCGTGGACGTTGGGGCGGCGCGTACAGCCGCCGCTGCCGCTCGCGCTGTCCGAGACGGTCACCGGACCGCGTCCGGTGTCCACCTCCGAGTCCACCCTGTAGATCAGCACCCCGGGTTTGCAGACGGCCTCGTCGTTCCCGGCCCGCGTGCGCACCTCGATCGCGTAGCCGGCGCTCTCCGAGAGGGGGACGAAGGCCAGCTTCGTGCCGCCCGCCACGGCGAGGGGGGTCAGCAGGTGCTCGCTGGCGCCCGGCTTCGAGGCACAGCTGATCTGCGATCCGTCGAGCCAGCCCAGCTTCCACTTGTGCCAGCCGAGGAGGTCGTTGTTGGCCCCCCAGTCCTCGCTCATGATGTCCCAGTGCCCGACCGTGCCGCCGCCGTCGGAGGTGTAGAGGTCGGGCAGTCCGAAGACGTGGCCGTTCTCGTGCGGCAGCACCCGGTAGCCGGTCTCCCGGTAGGAGCCGGAGCCGTCGTCCTGCCGGCTGTAGACGAAGGACGTGTTCGCGAGCGGCACCCCGTCGGCCATCGGGGCCTCCGCGTTCCCCGAGAAGGTGACCGACAGGACGGTGTCCAGGGCGGACGGTCCGGCGTTCGGGGTGACCAGGATGTTGATCAGGTCGTAGCGGCTGAAGTCCACCTCGGGGTCGGCGGCCCTCGCGATGTGCTCGACGAGCTGCCGGTAGCCCGGCTCGTAGGCGGAGCCGCGCTCGATCCCGTACGCCGCGAAGGGCATCGGCATCCGCAGCCAGTTCCGTATCGGGGCCTCGGCCCGGTAGGTCAGCCGGCCGTACGAGCTGGTGCGGAACCACTCCGAGGTCTGGGGGAAGAACTCCGCCAGCCGGTCCATGGCCGAGCCCTCGCCCTTGGCGTCGGGGAAGTCGATCATCAGGTTGAGCGCGCGGATCTCGCCCGTCGAGCGCGAGTACCCGGGCGCGGTCGGCAGGCCCTCCGACAGCTGGACGCCCATGGTCGCGGAGATCCGGCAGGGCGCCAGGGCCGATTCGGCGCTGGTGGCCTTGGGGCCGGATGTGGTGTGGCTGCGGCCGGGGACGCCGCCGCTGGCGGTGGCGGTGACGCCCAGGGCCAGTGCGGTGAGGCCGATGAACGCGCCGGTGCGGCAGGGTCTGCGTATCCGGTGGCGGGTCTGCGGCATGGCGGTCGCCTTCGGGTGCGCGGCAGCCGGCCGGGCCCGGGCTGCTCTCTGTGCGCTCACCCTCCGTCGGCTGCGACACGCCCGCGCGTCGAAAGCGGCCAAACGGGACGAAACCGCAGGATCCGGGTGTGATGCAGGTCACTCGGGGGAGTGAAATAACCGGGGACTCGCTCCCCGTTTGCAAGAAGGTCCGCACAAGCGGGGAACAAGTCCCCGCTTCGGGGTCCGCCGCCGGCCATCGGCGCGGGTCCGTACGAGTTCCAGCCCAGGGAGGCCCGGAATGCAGAGCGCCACCGCCGCCACGGCCACCCGGGTGCCGAAGCCGCGCGCCGACGCGGTCCGCAACCGGGAGCGGATCCTCGGGGCGGCCCGCGAGATGTTCGTGGAGTTCGGCGCGGACGCCCCCCTCGACGAGATCGCCCGCCGGGCCGGCATCGGCAACGCCACCCTGTACCGGCACTTCCCCGACCGGGCCGACCTCGTCCACCACGTGGTCCTCTACGTGATGGACCGGGTCACCGCCCAGGCCGAGGACGCCCTCGCCGAGGAGCCCGACGCCTTCGCCGCGCTCTGCCGCTTCACGCACGCCGCCGCCGACGAGCGGATCGGCGCCCTGTGCCCGATGCTCCAGGACGGCTTCGACCACGACCACCCCGAACTCCTCGCCGCACGCGATGCGTTGGGCGTCGCCGTGGACACCCTGGTCGCCGCCGGGCAGCGCGCGGGCCTGCTCCGCGCCGACATCGGCACCGGCGACCTGATGCTCGCCCTGTCCCAGCTCGCCCGTCCCCTCCCCGGGACCGACTGCACGACGGTGGGCGGGTTCGTCCACCGCCACCTCCAGCTCTTCCTCGACGGGCTGCGGACCCCGGCCCGCTCCCAACTCCCCGGCACGGCCGTCACGTTGCAGGACATCACCCGGAAAACCATGTGACGCGGCGCCCCCTCCCTCAGTAGCCTCGAAAACCGCCACTTTTCCTTTCAGTCCATCTCTTTTCAGTCATTCCGTTCAGTGAAGTGGGTACCCCCATGTCCAAAACAGCCGCGTCCGCCTCGCCGGCTGCCGCTGCCGCCGCCGATCCCAGTCGCTGGAAGGCCCTGGTCTTCATCGCGCTGGCGCAGCTGATGGTCGTCCTCGACGCGACCATCGTGAACATCGCCCTGCCCTCCGCCCAGACCGACCTCGGCATCTCCGACGGCAACCGCCAGTGGGTCATCACCGCGTACGCGCTGGCCTTCGGCGGTCTGCTCCTCTTCGGCGGCCGCATCGCCGACAAGTGGGGCCGCAAGAACGCCTTCATCACCGGCCTCGCCGGCTTCGCCCTGGCCTCCGCCCTCGGCGGCGCCGCCAACGGCGAGGCGATGATGCTGGGCGCCCGCGCCCTGCAGGGCGCCTTCGGCGCGCTGCTCGCCCCGGCCGCGCTGTCGCTGCTGGCGGTCACCTTCACCGATGCCAAGGAGCGCGCCAAGGCCTTCGGCATCTACGGCGCGATCGCGGGCGGCGGCGGTGCCGTCGGCCTGATCCTCGGCGGCTTCCTGACCGAGTACCTCAACTGGCGCTGGACCTTCTTCGTGAACATCCCCTTCGCGGTCGTCGCGGCCGCGGGTGCCTGGATGGTCATCCGCGAGCCGGCCGGCTCCCGCAACAGCGCCCGCCTCGACATCCCCGGCGTGGTCCTCTCGACCCTCGGTCTGGTCTCGCTCGTGTACGGGTTCACCCGCGCCGAGTCGGCCGGCTGGACGGACGGGATCACCCTGGGCCTGTTCGTCGCCTCCGTGGTGCTGCTCGCGGCCTTCGTCGGCGTCGAGGGCAGGGTGAAGTCCCCGCTGCTGCCGCTGCGCGTCCTGCTGGAGCGCAACCGCGGCGGTGTCTACCTCTCGCTCGGCCTCGCCGTCATCGCGATGTTCGGCCTGTTCCTCTTCCTGACGTACTACCTCCAGGTCGTGAAGGGCTTCTCGCCCGTCAAGACCGGCTTCGCCTTCCTGCCGATGATCGCGGGCATGATCACGGGCTCCACCCAGATCGGCGCCCGCCTCATGACCCGGGTCGCGCCGCGGCTGCTGATGGGCCCGGGCTTCCTGGTCGCCGCCGCCGGCATGCTGCTGCTGACCCAGCTGGAGGTCGGCTCCTCCTACCCGGCGCTGATCCCGGCGCTGATCCTGCCGGCGCAGCTGCTGCTGGGCCTCGGCATGGGCACCGCGTTCATGCCGGCCATGTCCCTGGCCACGTACGGGGTGAACCCGGCCGACGCCGGAGTGGCCTCGGCCATGGTCAACACCTCGCAGCAGGTCGGCGGCGCGATCGGCACCGCCCTGCTGAACACCATCGCCGCCTCGGCGACCACCGCCTACCTGACCGACCACGCGGCCCAGGCCGCGGCGGGCGGCGCCGCGGGCCGGCTGGTCCAGGCGCAGGCCATGGTGGAGGGCTACTCCTCGGCGATCTGGTGGGCCGTCGGCATCCTCGCGGTCAGCGCGGCCATCGCGTTCACCCTGATCAACACCGGCCGTCCCGGCCAGGGCGGCCCGGTGGCCGGCGGCTCCGGCGCGGCCGCCGAGGACGCCGAGCTCCCGGTCCCGGTGATCGCCCACTGACGGGGGCCCAGACGCGGGAATGACTGAAGACCCCGCTTCGTTCAAATTTGAACGAAGCGGGGTTAGTCTTTTCGGGTGAACCCGTACGCCCTCCCCGCGGACGACGTACGCCGTACGACGGCCCGAGGAGTGCCCGATGACCACGCCCGCCGCCCCCGCACCCGCCCGCATGCCGGCGCTGTACCTCAGCCACGGCGCGCCGCCGCTCGCCGACGACCCGCTCTGGCCCGCCGAGCTCGCCGCCTGGTCGGCGGGGCTGCCCCGGCCGCGCGCGATCCTGATGGTCTCCGCCCACTGGGAGGAGGCCCCCCTCGCCCTCGGCGCCACCGAGCCGGCCCCGCTCGTGTACGACTTCTGGGGCTTCCCGGAGCACTACTACCG
>NZ_JZWV01000604.1 GCF_000966975.1 Streptomyces katrae
CTACTACCGGGTCCGCTACGAGGCCCCCGGCGCCCCGGAGCTCGCCGCCTCGGTCCGCGCCCTGCTGAAGGCCCCCGGCACCCCGGTCCAGGACATCCCCGACCGAGGCCTGGACCACGGCGCGTACGTCCCCCTCGTCGAGATGTACCCCGGGGCCGACGTACCGGTCCTCCAGGTCTCCCTGCCCACCCTGGACCCCGCCCGCCTGATGGACCTCGGCCGCAAGCTCGCCCCGCTGCGCGACGAAGGGGTCCTGATCGTCGGCAGCGGCTTCTTCACCCACAACCTGGCCGCCCTGCGCCACACCGGCCCCGGAGTGCCCGGCTGGTCGGCGGAGTTCGACGCCTGGGGCCGCGAGGCGCTGGCCGCCCACGACGTCGACGCCCTGCTGGACTTCGAGGCCAAGTCCCCGGCGGGCCGCCTGGCCCACCCCCGCACGGAGCACTTCGCCCCGCTGTTCGTCACCCTCGGCGCCGCCGAATCCGACCTGGGCGCGCAGAGCACGCCGGTGGACGGGTTCTGGATGGGGCTGTCGAAGCGGTCGGTGCAGTTCGGTTAGGTCCGTCGCCGTCCGGGCGGCACCCGAACGGGCGACAGGCAGGCAACCAGAACCCGGCGCCGCCCGTCTTGGGGGGTGAGGACGCAGCCCGCGGACACCGCTGGGGCGGACGCGCCGCGTGTGACGGCGGTCTCATCGGCGGCTTGGCCGCGTGGGCCGCCCGGGCATCTCCGGAGCGGGTCTGACCTGCGCCTCTCCGGGTTTTCGCGGAGCTCAGGAACCACCCGGCCGGGGTGGCGGCGGGGCAGGATACTGCAAGATCCCGGAAAAGAGGGAGGCCTGTGGGAATTCTGTCCCGATTCCAGTCGTTGTTTCCCTCGGAAGCGGGCACTCGGGAGAGTGTCCGAGGACGCACCGCGACCGTTCATCGCATCGCAAGGGAGCACCGCATGGCAACCCGCGCCGTCGCCCGTCGTCAGTCCACGAGCAGCGCCCGCGCAGCGGGCGGGGAGATCGTCGACCGCGACCTGGTCGGCATGTACCTGGACGAGATCGCGCGCACCCCGCTGCTCGACGCCGCCCGGGAAGTGGAGCTCTCGCAGATCATCGAGGCGGGCGTCTACGCCCGGCAGCTCCTCGACGGTGAGGTGGAGCGGGACGGGGAGACCCCCCCGCGCGAGGAGCTGGAGGCCCTGGCCGCCGAGGGGGAGCGGGCCAAGGAGGTCTTCATCCGGTCCAACCTCCGCCTCGTCGTGGCCGTAGCCCGGCGCTACCCGCGCAGCGGACTGCCCCTCCTCGACCTGATCCAGGAGGGCAACGCCGGCCTGGTCCGCGCCGTGGAGAAGTTCGACTACACCAAGGGCTTCAAGTTCTCCACGTACGCGACGTGGTGGATCCGCCAGGCCATCACCCGCTCCATCGCCGACCAGTCCCGCACCATCCGCCTCCCCGTCCACCTGGTGGAGGAGCTCGGCCGGATCCGCCGGATCCAGCGCGAGTTCAACCGCGAGAACGGCCGCGACCCGGAGCACGCGGAGATCGCCGCCGAGCTGGACACCACGGAGAAGCGCGTCGGCGACGTCCTGGACTGGGCGCGCGACCCGGTCAGCCTCAACATGTCGGTGGACGACGAGGGTGACACGCAGTTCGGCGACCTGCTGGAGGACACCGCCGCGATCTCCCCCGAGCAGTCCGTGCTCGCGCTGCTGCGCAGCGAGGAGCTGGAGGACCTCCTCGGCAAGCTCGACCAGCGCACGGCGTCGATCATCAAGATGCGCTACGGCATCGAGGACGGCCGCGAGCGGACCCTGACGGAGGTCGGCAAGCAGCACGGGCTCACCCGTGAGCGGATCCGCCAGATCGAGAAGCACGCCCTGCTGGAGCTGAAGCGGATGGCCCGCGACACCGGCTTCGACGCCGTGGCCTGACCCCGGCCGAAGCCCCCCGACGAGCCCCGGTACCCATCCCCCCAGGGTGCCGGGGCTCCCCCCTGCCCAGCCCCGGGCCCCGCGCCGACCCGCTCAGGAT
>NZ_JZWV01000605.1 GCF_000966975.1 Streptomyces katrae
CCACCGTCCTCGCGGGACCGGCCTCCGCCGCCCCCGCGGTCGTCTCGCGCGACAACAACCAGGTGGTGTACACCGCGCAGCCCGGGGAGACGAACACCGTCACCTTCAGCACCCCCGGCGGCTGGCTCCAGGTGGAGGACAAGACCAGCAGGATGATCCCCGGTTCCGGCTGCTCCCGGTTCAACAACGACCCGCACATCATCCGCTGCGGGCACTCGGCGGCCGTGACCCGTCTCCAGGCCTCCCTGGGCGACCGGGACGACGTGGTCAGGAACGAGACGTCCATCCCGAGCGACCTCACCGGCGGGCCGGGCGACGACATGCTCATCGGCGGCAGCGGCCCCGACCGGCTCATCGACTCCGACGGCTGGAACGCCGCGCCCGGCTCCAACACCTTCGAAGGCCGCGGCGGCAACGACACGATCATCAGCCGCAACGGCGGCTACGACCGGATCGACTGCGGTGAGAGCCTCGCCGACGCCGACATCCTGCTCGCCGACCCGGCCACCCTGGACCACCTCGTCCCGAACACCTGCGAGTACGTCCAGCGCGGCTAGGGGGTGCGCCCGCCAAGGGGGGGTTACAGCTGCGGGCCGCCCCCGGCCCGCACCAGCCCCGTCTCGTAGGCCAGCACCACCACCTGCACCCGGTCGCGCAGCCCCAGCTTCGTCAGGATCCGGCCCACGTGCGTCTTGACCGTCGCCTCCGACAGCACCAGCCGCCCCGCGATCTCCCCGTTCGACAGGCCCTGCGCCACCAGCAGCATGACCTCCCGCTCCCGCTCCGTGAGCCGCTCGATCTCCTTGTTCTCCGGCTCCTGCGCGGTCGTCGGCAGCATCGGCGCGAACCGGTCCAGCAGCCGGCGCGTCGTCGACGGGGCCACCACCGCGTCCCCGCTGTGCACCGACCGGATCGCCGCCAGCAGCTCCGCCGGCGGGACGTCCTTCAGCATGAAGCCGCTCGCGCCCGCCTTCAGCCCGGAGAACGCGTACTCGTCCAGGTCGAAGGTGGTCAGGATGATCACCTTCGGGTGCTCCGGCGGCTCACAGATCCGCCGCGTCGCCTCCACCCCGTCCAGCCGGGGCATGCGCACGTCCATCAGCACCACGTCCACCTTCGTGGCCCGCAGCACCTCCAGCGCCTCCAGACCGTCCCCGGCCTCCGCGACGACCTCCATGTCCGGCTGGGCGGCGAGCACCATCCGGAAACCCGTGCGCAGCAGCACCTGATCGTCGACCAGCATCACTCGGATGGACATCAATCACCTTTCTTCAGCGGGAGCAGCGCACTGATCCGGAAGCCGCCCCCGGGCCGCGGGCCCGCGTCCAGGGTGCCTCCGACCATACCGACGCGCTCCCGCATGCCGATCAGACCGTGCCCGGCGCCGTCCGCGCCGCCGTCCTCGTACAACTCGTGCGCGGCGCCCCGCCCGTCGTCCTCGATCAGCAGGCCCAGCCCGTCGTCGAAGTAGACCAGCCGTACGCTCGCCCTCGCCTCCGGACCGCCGTGCTTGCGCGTGTTCGTCAGCGCCTCCTGCACGATCCGGTACGCGGTCAGCTCCACCCCGCTGGGCAGCCTGCGCGGGGCGCCCTCCACCTCGAAGTCCACCGTCAGCCCGGCCGCCCGCACCTGCTCGACCAGGACCTCGATCTGCTCCACGTCCGGCTGCGGCACGTAGTCCTCCGACTCCTGCGGCTCGCCCGTGCGCAGCACGCCCAGCAGCCGCCGCATCTCCGCGAGCGCCTGCCGGCCCGTCCCGGAGATGGTCTGCAGGGCCTCCTTGGCCTGCTCGGGCGCCACGTCCATGACGTACGCCGCCCCGTCGGCCTGGACCACCATCACCGACACGTTGTGCGCGACGACGTCGTGCAGCTCGCGGGCGATCCGGGCCCGTTCGGCGGCCACCGCCACCTTCGCCTGCGCCTCGCGCTCCTTCTCCAGCCGCTGGTTGCGCTCGACGAGCTGGGCGTAGTAGGCGCGGCGGGTGCGCAGGGAGTCGCCCATCACCCAGGCCAGGGCGAAGGGCACCATCACGAAGACGACGAACAGGGCCTCCTGCACCGAGCTCGCGTCCTTGTCTACGCCGAACCGCAGGAAGTACAGCGGGGAGGCCAGCAGGCCGGTCACCAGCGCGGCGCGCGAGACCCGGCGCGGGACGTCGGCGGAGGCGGCCACGGTGAACAGGATCACCAGCATCGCGAGGTCGGCGGTCTGCATGGGCGACCCGATGGCCAGCTGGTAGGCGCCCGCGCCCGTCGCCACCCAGAACATCTGCTGCGTCCACTTGCGGCGCAGCGCGATCACGGCCGTCATCGCGGCCACGACCGGCACCGTGGCCAGCCGCAGTGCGGTGCTCGCCCCGAGGTCGGCGACGCTCAGCATCGAGAACCCGAAGAAGAGGACAGCCCAGAAGCTGTCGACGCCCGTCGGGTGTCTGCGGATGAAGTCGTAGAGGCGCTGCACGTAACCCAGAGTAGGGAAAGGGGATAGGTGCTGGAGTCAACCACAGGTGCGATCCCTGTGACGGGGGAGTACTCCCCAAGGTGGAGGGTGACCTTAACCTGAGCGGGATGAACGCTCAGGGTGGTCTCGGGGAACAGGCAGGTCGGCCGGTCCGGTGGCGGGCGGCCATGGAGGCCGCGCTGTACGGGCCCGGCGGCTTCTACGTGCGCCCCGGCGGCCCCGGCCCCGCCGGGCACTTCCGCACCTCCGTGCACGCCTCGCCCCTGTACGCCGGGGCCGTGGCCCGGCTGCTGGCTTCGGTGGACGCGGAACTCGGGCACCCGGAGCGGCTGGACCTGGTGGACGTGGGGGCCGGGCGGGGCGAGCTCCTCGCCGGAGTCCTCGCCGCCCTGCCGCGGGAGACGGCCGCGCGGGTCGTCCCGTACGCCGTCGAACGGGCCGCCGCCCCCGAGGGGCTGGACCCCCGGATCCGCTGGGTGGACGCGCCGCCCGAGGGGACGACGGGCCTGCTGTTCGCGAACGAGTGGCTGGACAACGTACCGCTGGAGATCGCCGAGGACGGACGGTACGTCCTGGTCGCCCCCGACGGCACGGAGACCCCGGGCGGCCCGCTGGGAACCGCCGACCGGGCCTGGCTGGAGCGGTGGTGGCCCGGCGGGGAGAGGGAGGGCAGGGCCGAGATCGGCCGGGCCCGCGACGAGGCCTGGGCGGCGGCCGTCGCCACCCTGGACCGGGGCCTGGCCGTGGCCGTGGACTACGCCCACACCCGGGAGGCCCGCCCCCCGTACGGCACCCTCACCGGCTTCCGCGGGGGCCGCGAGGTCGCACCCGTCCCGGACGGCGGCTGCGACGTCACCGCGCACGTGGCCCTCGACTCCTGCGCGGGCCCGGGCGCGGTCCTGCTCACCCAGCGCGAGGCCCTGACCGCCCTCGGCGTCTCGGGCGGCCGGCCCCCGCTGGCCCTGGCCTCCACCGACCCGGCGGCCTACGTCCGGGCCCTGGCCTCGGCGGGCGAGGCGGCCGAACTCACCGCCCGGGGCGGCCTGGGCGACTTCGGCTGGCTGCTCCAGCCCGTCGGTGTCCCGCTCCCGGCCTTCTAGAGCCGCTTCACGCTGCGCAGGGTGGCCGCGTAGTAGCCGTTGCCGTCGAGGCGCGAGGTGCCGCCCTTGTCGCCGATGGTGGGGCCGTTGGCCTCCTCGCGGCTGGAGATGAAGATCTGGTGGCCGTCGGTGTCGGTGCCCAGGTAGATGCCCGTGTGGTCCAGGCGGTCCTTCGTGCGGGCGTCGAGCTTGAAGAACAGCAGGTCGCCCGGCTGGATCAGGTCGATCGACGCGGGCCGGAACTGCGCCCCCACCCCCTTGAGCGGGATGACGTCCGTGCCCAGCGAGGAGCGGGCGATGCCGTTCGCGGTGCGCGGCAGGCCGGGTCCGGGGGTGTCGTCGGGCATCAGCGGGTAGCGGGCCCGGTAGCCGAAGACCGTGCGGACGAAGCCCGAGCAGTCCATCGACCGGTAACGGGCGCTCTGCGGCTGCTTCTTCACCCCGTTGCGGAAGGTGTACGGGGTGCCGAGGTAGTCGTAGAAGTCCGACTGCTCCAGGCGCAGGTCGTTGCCCTCGGAGCCGGTGGGGTTGAGCGGGCCGAAGGAGGCGTCGCCCGCGTACGGGACGCCCTGCGCGTCCTTCTTCACGGGGGCCTGGTCGCCGTACTGGAAGGCGAAGGCGAAGATGTCGTCCTCCTGGCTCCCGAAGTACTTCTTGAACCACTCCTTGAACCACGGCGCGCTCTCGGCGCCCTGCTTCCACGGCTCTGGCATCAGCCGCACCCAGTTCTCGGTGACCACCCGGGTGGTGGTGTTGGCGGGCTCGGTGAAGGTGCGGCTCGGACCGGTGAGGGTGGCGGTGCGGGCGCCGTCGGTGAAGGTGGCCAGCACCTGCCCGGTGGCGTCGCGCAGCACCGACCGGTTCGGGCTCTGGACCCGCTCCCACTTCTGGCCGCCGGCGTCGCCGCCCTTGAGGGCCGCGGTGACGTTCTTGTCCTGCACCATCTGCACGGAGGGCGCCTTGGCCTGCTCCTGCACGCGCAGCGCGTAGGTGAAGTAGGCGCTGGCGGCCAGCAGCGCGAGCACGGTGAGCGCGTGCAGCACCGGGCGGGTGCGGCGGCGGCTCTTCGGCTTGGCGGTCATACGGGGGCTCCGGGGGTGGGGGTGGTGCGGGGTCAGGCGGCGGGCATGACGCCGAGCAGGATCCCGGCGGTCAGGACGACGTACGTCATGAGCGTGGCGCTGCCGGTGGCGAGCAGGGTGGCGCCCTTGGGCTGGCGGACCAGCTGGTAGGCGATCAGGCCGGGGACGATGAAGCCGAGGGTCTGGTTGGCGTAGAGGAGCGGGAACTCCAGCTGGAGCACGATCACCACGGAGGCCTGGAGCAGAACGCCGATCAGGACGACGGCTGCGAACAGCCGCTTGCCGTAGAGGATCACGAACCGCTGCGTGAGCAGGGTCAGCAGGTACGTCAGCACGGTGATGCCGAGGACCAGGGCCGCGCGCTGGAGGTCCTCGACGAGGGTGAGCGCCAGCCAGCCGGGGGTGATCATGCCGCCGGGGGAGAGGTTGGTGGTGAGGTAGCAGAGCAGGGAGAACAGCAGGCCCAGGGCGATGCCGATCGCGGCGATCTCCGGGGTGAGGACGGCGGGGATCAACGGGGCTCTCCTGGGATGTACGGGTACTGCGGCTGCGGCTGCGGCTGCGGCTGCGGCCAGGCCGGAACGGGGGTGGCCGCGGCGATCCCGTACGGGTTGTCGGCCGGCTGCGGCTGCGGCTGCGGCTGGGCGGGCTGCGGGTGGGGGTGCGGCTGGGGGTGCCCGTACGCGTACGGGTCCTGCGCGGGCGCGGGCGCGCTCTGGGCGTACGGGGTCTGCGCATGGGGGGCTTGGACGTACGGGGTCTGGACGTACGGGCCCTGCACGGGCGCGGCCTGCGCGTACGGGGTCTGCGCGTACGGGTCCCGCGCCTGCGCCGGGTACCCGTGCGGGCCGGCGGCCGTCGGGAAGGCCGCGTACGGGTCCGGGGTGTCCGCGTAGGGGTCGAAGGGACGGGCGAACGACGGGGCCGGGGGTTCCGCTTCGGCCGGCGACGGGGCGTCCTCCGTCTCGTCCGGAGGCAGCTCCGCGAGGTGCTCCAGCAGCACCTCGCCCTGCCCGTGGATGTTGCCGATGGCCACCAGGGACGAGCTCTCGCCCAGGTGCGCGAGCAGCTCGTGCACGAACTCCTCGCCGTCGCGCTGCTCGCCGCCCAGGTCCACGGCGCGGTCGCGCCACTCGGCCGGGATCGCGTCGATGGCGCTCTTCGCCGGGTGCCCGATCACGAACACCCGGTCCGGGCGCAGGTCGGGAACGATCGCGCCCATCTGCCCGTTGCGCTCGACCCGGTCGGGCCGGCAGTTGATCACCACGTTCAGGGGGCGGTCCACCGCGCCCAGGTCCAGCAGCTGGTTGATGTTCATCAGCGTGGACTCCGGGTCGTTCGCCGCGAAGACGTTCGCGAACCGCAGCCGCTTGCCGCCCGGTGCCAGGTACCGCTCCACCGACAGCACGCCCGGGTCCGGCGGGGCCTCGTACATGCCCTTCAGGGCCGTGGCCCGGTCCACGCCCAGGAGCTCGGCGACGGTCAGCGCGATGGCCACGTTCTCCTTGAACGTGAACCAGCCGAACCCGCGCAGCTCCTCGTCCGAGACCGTCTCCGGGTCGGCGTAGACGAGCCTGCAGTCCCGCGCGTCCGCCTCCTCCTGGAGCACGTCGAAGCGCTCCTTCTCGGCGGTCACGCAGATCCCCCCGTACGGCATCGACCGCGACAGCGAGCGCGCGATGTCGTCCAGGGTCGGGCCCATCTCGGCGACGTGGTCCTCGCGGACGTTGCACAGGACGCCGATGGTCGACTGGATCAGCTTGGACTGGTTGATCTCCTGGAGCGCCGGCATGACCGCCATGCACTCCATGACCAGCGCGTCCGGCCGGTAGGCGGCCGCGCGCCGCACGATGCCGATCTGCTCGACCACGTTGGCGATGCCGAACTTGCGGTAGACCGGCTCCTCGGTGGCGTCGGGGTGGATGAAGCGGGCCGCGGTGCCGGTGGTCTTGGCGACCGTCGTCAGACCGCCGCCGCGCAGCGCCCCCGCGCACAGCCGGGTGATGGAGCTCTTGCCGCGGATGCCGTTGACCAGCACCCGGTTCGGTATCCGCTCCAGGTTGGCGAAGTGGCGCCGCTGCTCGACGATGCCGGCGACCAGCATGATCAGGCAGCTGACGAGCAGCACGCAGTACAGGAAGAGCACGGGGGATCAGTTCCTTCCGGCCGGGCGGGCGGAGGGGGTGGCCGCTCCCCCGGTGTCGGTCGTCGTCCGCTGCCGGCCGCGCCGCCGGCCGCCCTGCTGGAGCTGCTGGCGGATGATCTCCAGGCTGCGGGTCACGGCGCCGACCTCGTCGTGGTGGCGCGGGTAGAGCACGGTGCGCCGGTCGCCGTCGGCGAGGGCCTCGGCGCGGCGGGCGAGTTCGCGCAGCGGGGAGACCACGATGATCTGGAGCCAGCCCAGGCAGGCCGCGCCGACGGCGAAGCCGAGGAGCCCGGCGAGGACGGTGCGGTTCTGGAGGCTGTACTCGCTGATGGCCAGGCCCTTGGCGGACTGCCAGCTGACCACGCTCCACTTCAGGTCGCCGGCCGCGCCGCCGCCCGAGAAGGGCGCGGCCGCCGCGATGACG
>NZ_JZWV01000606.1 GCF_000966975.1 Streptomyces katrae
CCGCGATGACGTGGTCGCCGCCGCTGCGGTAGAGGACGCCGCCGGGCTTGCGGGCCGCGCCGACCTTGAGGGAGGAGCCCTGGACGAGGGCGTCGAGGCGGTCGTCGCCCAGGCCCTCGAAGGCCCGGTAGCCGCTGTTGGAGCCGATGGTCCGGTGCTTGGCGTCCACGACCCGGATCTCGCCGAGGCCGGGCCGCTTGAGGAGGGCGTTGAGGAAGTCGATGCGGAACTCGCCGACGACGGCCGTGCCGGTCCGGCCGGGGATCTCGGCCGTCGCGATGATGACGGGTTCCTTGGCGCCGTCGTAGAGGGCGACGGGCTCCTTGCGGGGGCCCTTGCCGAGGGGGGCCCGGGGGTGGCCGCCCGCCTGGGCGAGGGACTTGCCGGAGCCGTCGAGTACGTACAGGGAGGCGTAGCGCGTGTGCTCGCGCAGGGTGTGCTCCAGGACCTCGGACATGCGGTCGGGGCCGGCGTCGGGCCCCATCAGCGTGCCCACGGACGCCAGGTCGGCCTGGCCCTCGTTGAGGGCGCGCCGCACCCGGTCGTTGAGGGTGTCGGTGCGTTCGCGCTGGTCGTTGACGAGCTGCTGCGGCACGACGACGGAGTCGCCGGCCCGGTTGACGAGCAGGCCCAGCGGCAGGCACCAGGCCAGGAGCAGCACCGCGCAGACCGCGACGAGCGTACGGGCGCCCGTACGCCTCTTGTCGCGGCCGCGGGCTCCGGGCGTGGCGGGGGCGCCGCCGCCGTCGAGGTCGAGGTCGCGGAGCTGGCCGCGCAGCCGGTCGAGGGCGAGGGCGATCCGCGCGGCCTCGCCGCCGCGGGGGATGGTCACGGGGCGGGTGAGGTCGCCGCGGGTGAGCCGGCGGCTCTCCAGGAACAGGCTGATCAGCGGCCGTTGCACGGTGGCGACGAGCAGGGCGACGACGAGCGCGCCGACCAGGAGCAGGGTTCCGGCCAGGACCAGTCCGGCGAAGGCGTCGGTGGTGCGGGACGGGTTCTGGGCGATGTCGGTCATCGCGACGACGGTCAGGTCCAGGCTGGTGGCGCTGGTGCCGACGCCCGGTTCGGGTCCGGAGAGCCGGGCGTACCCGGCGGCGGCGCGTTCACCGCTGGTCACCGCGCCCGTCAGGCTGCCGCTGACGCCGGGGAAGCCGCCGGAGCCCGGTTCCTTGACGGTCAGGGGGTTGGCCCGGGTCTTCTTGGCGGCCGTCCTGGCGAAGGAGGCGAGCTGCTTGGTGTCCCGTTTGACGTCGGCGCGCCGGTCGTCGCTGAGGAGCATCTCGGGCTCGGGGATGCCGTCGGTGCTCAGGACGGTGCCGTCGGCGCCGACGACGGCGATGCTGCGGAGGTTGCCGAGGCTGATGCCGGGGAAGCGCAGGCTGCTGGAGGCGACCAGCAGTTGCTGGGGCTGGTCCTTCCAGGTGAGCAGGGCCAGGGTGAGCAGGCGGGTCTCGCCGTTGGCGAGGGTGACCATGCGGGGGGCGAGGCCGCCCTCGCCGGAGAGCTTGGTCCGGTCGACGGCCGTCAGCGGCAGGTTCTCGCCGCGTGCGGCGAGCAGCCGGCCCGAGCCGATCTCGACGACGGCGGTGCCCCGCCACTTCTGGTACACGCTGCCGATCCGGTCGAGCACGGCGTCGGGGGCGACCGGCTTGCCGGCGGAGAACAGGGCCGCGGCCCGGTCGAGGTCGGTGACGCTCTCGTCCAGGGAGGCGCGCAGGGCGATGGCGCCGTCCTCGGCGAAGTGCTGCTGGGAGGTGAGGACGGCCTGGGGGAGCCGGTCCTCGCGGACGCTGCCCAGGCTCATCGCGGTGAACCCCGCCAGGGCGAGCAGCAGGACCGACAGGACGGTGATCGGGGGCCTGATGCCGCCGAGCAGGGACATGTCGGCCCTGCGGCGGGCCTTGCGCCGTCGCTTGGGGGGCGAAGCGGCCACAGCGGGGGTCCTTCCTGGCGGGGAGGTCGTGAGCGCCGGCGGCGGGTGGTTCCGGCGGGCTCGGGTGGTGCGGGTGGGGGGGGCGAGTGGGCGTACGGGCGTACGGGCGTGCGGGGTCAGTCGGGGAGTTCCCGCAGGGGGCGCAGGCCGTCCTTGGCGGCGCCGCGGTTGAGCAGGGTGCCCCGGGTGCGTTCGAAGGCCAGGCGGTAGCGGGCGCGCTGCTCGGGCAGCAGCTTCTTCCCGTCGGGCATCGTCCCGGAGGCGAGGGCGGCGGCCACGTCGACCAGCCGGTGGTCGCGTGCGGGGGCGGGCCCGGTGCCCGGCAGGTCGGTGCCGGGGGTGCTCTCGGGATCGGGCGGGATGTCGGTGTAGGTCGGCACGAAGCGGGCCGCCACCTCCCACTTCCCGCTCTTCTCGGTGAAGTCGAACCAGCCGATGGCGCCCTCTTCGGTGAGGCCGCTGGGCACGTCGTGGCGGGCGAGCTGGTTGCCGAGCCCGTACGCGACCCAGGTCCCGTCGATCTTCTCCATCGGCTGGACCACGTGCGCGTGGTGGCCGATGACCAGGTCGACCCCGGTGTCCCGGGCGATGGCGCGGGCCAGTTCCCGCTGCGGGCCGCTGGGGTCGCTCTGGTGCTCGCGGCCCCAGTGGACGGAGAGGATCACCACCTCGGCGCCGGCCGCGCGGGCCCGCTTCTCGGCGGCGGCGACGGCCTTGACGCTGACGAGGTTGGCCAGCCAGGGCTTGTCCCCGGGGACCTCGTGGCCGTTGAAGCCGGAGGCGAAGGAGAGCTGGGCGACCTTGACGCCCTTGACGTCCAGGATGTTCGGCCGGTCCGCCTCCTGCTGGCTGCGGGCGGACCCGGTGTGCCTGAGGCCCTCGCGGTCCAGGGTGTCGAGGGTGCGCTGGACGCCCTCGGGGCCGTGGTCGAGGGTGTGGTTGGAGGCCGTGGAGCAGGTGTCGTAGCCGATGTTCTTGACCGTCTTGGCGATCTGCGGCGGGACGAGGAAGTCGGGATAGGTCTGGAAGGGGCCGCCGGGCTCGCCGAGGACCGGCTCCATGTGGCAGATCCCGAGGTCGGCCTTGCTGATGACGGGCTTGACGCCCGCCATGATGCGGTCGAAGTCGTATCCCGTGTGTCCGGCCGCGCGTGCGTCCCGGGCGGCCTGGTCGGTCAGCTGGGGGTGGATCAGGATGTCTCCGGCCGCGGCGACCGAGAAGGACCGGCCGCTCCCGCCGCCGGACGCCGCGGCGCCGCCGCCGGTTCCGCCGAGCAGGCCGCACCCCGCGAGGGCGAGGCTCAGCGGCGCGCACAGGAGCGCGGTGAGGGCCCTGGGGGAGACCGGTCGGGTGGGGCGGGGATGCATTCGGTTATTTTCGGCCAGTGACGAGGCCGAAGTTGACCAGAAATATAACGATCGCAGTGATCATTTGCGTAATGATCATGGCAGTCGTCGGTTATGTTGCTTTTCGTCCGAATAATTCGGCCAAAAATGCGGAGCCATCCGCTCCGCCGGCTGTGGCGCAGACCACCGATCTTCTGGACCGGGTGACCCGATTCACCTCCGCGTTCGGGGTCCGGGGCGGTTACCGCACCCCGACACGGGCCGAAAGGGATGTCCTGGTGGAGGGGGTTTCCGCCCTTTTCGGCGGGAACCTCGAACAGGCCCGGACCCGGCTCGCCGCGGTGGACTACCGCGTCGACACCTTCACCGACGGCCCCGGCGGCCGCCGCTACGCGGAGGTCGCGGACGCCGCGTCCGACTCCGGCCCCGCCGCCCGGGGCTGGGGCCGGGTCTACGTCGACCTCGGCGCCCCGGTGCGCTGGTCCGTCCAGGTCCCCCACCCGATCGCCGACCAGGACACCGAGCGGCTCGGGGTCGCCGTCCTGCGCGGATCACCGGGCGGGGTCATGGTCCTGGCGGGCGCCCACCGCAAGGCGGCCGGCGGCCCGGACGGGGGCGGGGCGGAGGACGGGGAGGGCGACGCGGCCGGGGACGGCTCCGGATCCGGGGGCGGCGGCACCGGGGAGGCCGATGTGGCGCACCGCCCCGACTCCGTCTTCCACGCCGTCATCGCCGAGCTGACCCGGCGGGGCCTGCCCGGCATCCAGTTGCACGGCTTCGCCGACTCCACCGTCCCCGGCACCGGGGCCGTCGTCTCCACCGGCGCGGGCGACGCCGCCACCGCCGACGCCGCACGGCTCGCCGCCGGGCTGGCCGCCCGGGGGGTGCGCCCCTGCCGGGCCTGGAGCGGCAGCTGCCGGATGTCGGGCCGGGGCAACGTCCAGGGCCGGCTGGCCGCCGAGCTCGGCACCCGCTTCCTCCACCTGGAACTCGCCCGCTCCGTCCGGGCGGACCCCGCCCGGCGCGACGAGACGGCGCGCGCGGTCACGGAGGTCACGGCGGGGTGGGCCGGGGCACCGGGGTAGCGCCGGGCGGGTACGGCGGAGGGGCCGGCCTCCCCCCGGAAAGCCGGCCCCTCCGTACCGTCGGCCGCGGCGTCCCGCCCCGCGGCCCCTCGCGAGGCGGTCACCTCGCGACGGCCTCCTACTCGGCGGACTCGTGGTCGTGGCCCGGGCGCAGACCGCCGCCGTTGCCCGAGCCGGTGGTCGGCTTCGAGACGACCGGCTGCGACAGCGGAGCCAGGTCGTAGGCGTAGTGGCCCACCGCGTTCGCGATCACGTCGACGTTGATGTCGAGCGCCTTCTGGTCGATGTTGCTGATGTCGTCACCCTTGCCGT
>NZ_JZWV01000607.1 GCF_000966975.1 Streptomyces katrae
GTCGTCACCCTTGCCGTGGTAGTTCACGTCGTAGGCGACACCCGCCTGACCGCCGAACTTCGCGGCCTGGGCCGCCGTCTTGATGCCCTCGGCGCCCGTGTCCGTACCGCCGGACGGGATGCCCGCCTCGATGAACGGGCCGTAGTCCGAGCGGCCGGTGAAGTCGCTGCCCTCGTGCGGGATCTTCTGCGCGTCGAGGAAGTCGGTGATCTGCTTCTCCAGCTGCGCCGAACCCTCCGGGCCGGGGCCCGAACCGACCTTGTCGGAGTCGTCGCCGTCGTAGACGAAGTAGGCGGCGTTGGGCGAGGCGATCATGTCGAAGTTCAGGTAGAGCTTGATCTGCTTCTTCTGCTCCGGCGTCAGCGAGGCCACGTACGCCTCCGAGCCGAGCAGGCCGAACTCCTCCGCCGACCACCAGGCGAACTTGACCTTGTTCTTGATCTTCTTCTGCTCGCCCGCCAGGCGCTGGGCGACCTGGAGGATGCCGGCCGAGCCGGAGCCGTTGTCGTTGATGCCCGGGCCGGCCGCCACCGAGTCCAGGTGGGCGCCGAGGAAGACCGTGTTCTCCGGGTCGCCGCCCTTCGTCTCCGCGATCACGTTCCAGGTCTTGCGGTTCTCCCGGAACTGGCGGACGTCGAGGGTCACTTCCACCGGCCCGGCCGCGGCCTCAGCCGCCAGCTTCTCGCCGTCGGCCTGGCTGATGCCGCCGGTGGGGACCTTGCCGACGTTCGGGTCGCCCAGGGTGCCGTTCAGGGAGCCCGCGGTGTTGTTGTAGATGACGGCGCCGACCGCGCCGGCCGCCGCCGCGTTCGCCTGCTTCGTGGCGAAGGTGCAGCCGCCCCGCTTGACCAGGGCGATCTTCCCGGTGAAGGCGCCGGGCGCGAAGTCGGCGGCGTCACAGCCGTTGGAGCCGTCCGCGTCGACCGGGACGACGGCGACCGGGGCGGTGATCCCGCCCTCCGGGCCGCTCGCCGTGTACGTCATCAGCTTGAGCGGGACGTCGCGTCCGTTCGCGCCGTTGACCTTCAGCGTCTCGGCGATCGTCTCGACGTACACGAAGTCGAACTCGTTGCGCGAGACCTCGTAGCCGGCGGCCTTCAGCACGCCCTCCACGTACTTGGCCGACTGCTCGTGCCCCTTCGAACCCGCCACCCGGGTGCCGTTGTTGTAGTCGGCGATCGACTGGAAGACCTTCAGGTGGTTGTTGGCACCCTTGCCCGTCGCCTCCTTGACCAGCTTCCTGGCCAGGGCCTCACCCCGGGCGGCATCGCTCTGCGGGCCCGACGCGCCGGCCGGGCCGGCGAGGAGCAGCGGGGAGACGAGGGCCGCGGCCGCCAGGGCGGCGGTGGCTGCGGCTATACGGCGAGAAGGCATGAAAGTCCTTTCACGGCACGGAAGCGACTGCGAGTGAAGCGACTGCGAGTGAAGCGACTACGGAGGTGAGCGGTGGGGGCACGTTAGGCAGCAAGCGGCCGCCGTCGCCAGACTTTTCACTGCTTCCGGTTTGTGAAATCCGGATATCGGTGCGTCTGCGCCGCCGGAGAACGGCGAAAACCGGCCACTGTCCGCACCCCGGATCGGCCCGGACCTCACCGGAGGATGCCCTCGATGAGGTCCGGTCCTATCCGGGCGACCACGGACAGATCCAACTGGTACTGAACGTAACGGCCCTGACGGCGCGTATGGATCAGCCCGGCCCGCTTCAGGACGGACAGGTGCCGGGAGACCTCCGGCGCGGATGTCCCGTACACCCGGGCCAGCTCACTGGTCGTGTACGGGGCCCGTGCCAGGCTGCGGCACAGCATCATCCGCATGGGGTGCGCCAGCGCCTCCATCCGGCGCTGCACCTGCTCCACCGACGGCGGCTCCGAGGCCAGCTCCGGGGACTCCAGGGGGTAGTGGACCACCGGCATCCAGCCGGGCGCGTGCAGCACGAGCAGGTGCGGCCAGCCGAAGTTCGTCGGGATGAACAGCAGGCCGGGCCCGACCGCCGGATCGGTGGCGGTGGCCTGGCCGTTGACCATCTTGTCGGCGGTGATCACCGTCTGCGCCGCGTCCACGCTCAGCGCCGAGGACACCTCCTTCAGCACGGCCGGCAGCCCCCGGTGGCGCAGCACCTCCGTCTTGCGCCGGGCGTCCGCGGTCTGCCGCGGCTCGATCCGCCGCCAGGTCTCCGCGAAGAAGGCCTCGTCGCAGTCCTCCAGCAGCCGTCGCAGCCAGACGCGTACGGGCGCGGGCTCGTCCAGCAGCCGCCGCGTGAACTCCAGCCGCGCCGGACCGCGCGCGGCCGCCGTCTCCAGCGCCTTGGCCCGGGCGGTGGCGTCGGAGAGCGGGGACGGCTGGCCGCCCTCGTTGTAGAGGGCCAGCCAGCAGTGCTCCAGCGCGGCCAGCACGAACCGCTCGTCGTCCATCCGGTCGAGGACGTCCAGCTCCTCGGCCAGCGTCGTCCCGGGGAGCCCGCTGCCGCCGGGGACGCCGGCGAAGGCCATGAAGACGTCGGAGAACGAACTGCGCCACATGAAATCGGCCTCCAGGAGCCGCTCGGCCAAGCAGGGGTCGAGCGAGGCCCTGGTCGTCCTCGTCCAGGAGTGCAGCCCGGGGTGGTGGGCGGGCTGCGAGAGCGCGTGCAGCGTCATGCAGAGCTCGGCGAGCGGGGAGGGCGCGAACGAGATCCGCTCCACGGGGAGCCCGGCGATGTCGATGGTCACGCTCATCGCCCCATTCTGACCGCCCCCGCCCCCGACCGGACCCCCGGGTGCGGAACGGGAACACCCCCCGGACCGCATCCGTCCGAGCGGCCCGGCGAGGGCTGCGCCGCAGGTCGGAGCCCTCGATTGACGCCTCCCGTCAATCGACGGGCGGACTGCGGCCGATGGGGTGAGGGTGGATGCATGACCGCGATCGAGCAGTACCTCATCGACACCTACCGAGCCTCCCAGCACGGCACGCCCATGCCCCCGCCCCCGGGCCGCGACGACCTGGCCGTCCTGGGCTCGGTCCGCACGGCGGCCCAGTTCGAAGCCGCCGTCGCCGGCGCCCCCACCACCCACCCCTGGCGCCACGCCTGGCAGCAGGGCTGGCACCACGCCCTGACCCGCCTCCTGCACGGCACCCGGGCCTGCTGAGGGCGCCCCGACGGCGGTCGGCTAGCGGTGGCAGTAGAAGTCGATCGCCTTGTCGAACGCGGCGGAGTAGGCGTTCTTGTAGGCCGCTTCCGCCTTCTTCTGGCCTTCCGGATCGGGAGCGAGGCCGTGGAGGTTGGGCACCGGGGGTTCCGCTTCCGCGTCACAGGCACCGGACTCGGCCAGCTTCTTCCCCTGCGCCCAGCCCTCGTGCGTGCCACGGGTCTGCTCGGAGAGGATCAGCTTCTGGTTGACGATCTCCTGGGCTTCCTGCCCGCCCACGCACTTCACGCTCGGACCGCCGTGCTGGGAGGCGACGTACACGCCCGCCGGCACGTCACCGGAGGAGAACGTGCCGTCGTCGGCCACGATGACGACCGCTCCGCCTTCGCCGTCGGTCCGCTTGAGGAAGACCTTGCCCCTGGCCTTGCTGAATCCCCCGCCCGTGACGGTCGCCTTGGCCGCGTCCCCCGCCTTGGCTTCGACGAAGCACTCCGAGCCGGACGGTCCCGCCGCCGGTGCGTGGACGGCCCATGCGGTGGCGGCCGGCCCCACGGCGAGAGAACAGACCATGAGGGAGGTGCACAGAGTTCTGCCGGTTCGCTGGTTCATCGGCGGTCCTCACCTGTGGGGGAGGGGGAGGAGGACCCGGGCCACGCACGAGCTCGTACCGGCCGGCCCCTGAAGGAGTCCTCACCTTCATGCTCTCCCGCCCGTCCGGGCATGTCGACCGGGAGTGCGCACACCAACGCGCCCGGTCGGCATCCCCGCGAAGGGGAGACGGCGGGGGCCCGGACCGCGAGCCCCCCGCCCCCTACACCCGCCCCAGGAACCCCGCCACCGCCGAGCGGACGTCCTCCGGGGTCCAGGCCAGGCCCGGCTGCGTCACCGTGACCTCCGTCATCGACAGCCCCGGCGCGAGGCCCTCCGCGCTCCACCGCCCGAAGAGGACCGTGCCCTCCTCCTCCGCCAGCCGCGCGCCCGCTTCGGTCAGGCGGTCCGCCTCGTGCGGGAGCCACACCTGGAACTGGTGCGTGTGCGGCACCCCGGGGTTGATCCGGAACCACGGCACCCCGGCCGCCTCGAAGCCCTCGCGCAGCGCCCCCGCGACCCTCCTGGCCTGCTCGACGTACGCCGGGAGCAGGGGCAGCTCCCGCTCGAGCCCGGCCAGGGCCGACAGGGCCTGGGGGAACTGGCGGAAGACCTGGCCCCCGTACCGGTGGCGCCAGACCCGGGTCTCCTCCACGAAGCCGCGGGTCCCCGCCAGGCATGCCCCGCTCAGCCCGCCCAGGGACTTGTAGAAGGACACGTAGACCGAGTCGGCCAGCCCGGCGATCTCCGCCAGGGGGCGGCCGAAGTGGACGGTGGTCTCCCACAGGCGGGCCCCGTCGAAGTGGACCACCGCGTCCCGCTCCCGGGCGGCGTCCACCAGCCCCGTCAGCTCCTCCCACGAGGGCAGCAGGAAGCCCGCGTCACGCAGCGGCAGCTCCAGCATCAGCGTGCCGAAGGGCTCGGGGTGCTCCCGGACCTCCTCCGGCGTCGGCTGGCGCGGCTCCTGCACCGGGTGGACGGTGCGCAGTCCCGAGACCGCCGACACGGCGCCGCCCTCCCACCGCTCGGGGTGGCCCAGGGGGTGCATGGCCACCACCGGGTTCCCGGTGCGGCCCGCCCAGCAGCGCAGGGCGATCTGCTGGGCCATCGTCCCGGTGGGGAAGAAGGCGGCGTCCTCGGTGCCGAGCAGGTCGGCGACCCGCCGCTCCAGGTCGGCCACGACCCCGTCGCCGTAGATGTCACCGGGGGCGTCCATGTCGTAGGGGGCGTCGGCCAGCCCCGCCAGGAGCTCCCCGACGGTCGCCTCCCGGGGGCCGCGGGTCAGCCTCCGGGAGGCTCCGCGCCACGCCGTCACGAGGCGCTCCGTCCGCCGCGCCGCCTCGTCGGCCGGGTCCGTCACGCCCCCGACGCCCCCCTCACCAGGCACGTCACCAGGCACATCACCACATACGTCTTCGTCCGTCACGCCAGTCATCCCCCGATCATGCCCCGCGGACCCCGCCCGCCCCGAACCGTTCCCCGCCCCGGCCCGGACCGTTTCCCGGCCCGGCCCGCACCCCCGGGCCTGACCGGCGGTACCCCGGGCCGAGGGCCTAGCATGGCGACGTATCGTCCGGTACCCCCCGCGGACTGGAACGGAAGGCATTCCCCGCGTGAACTCATCGCAGCAAGAGCGCCCCGCCCGGCTCTCCGTCGGAGTCGTCGGCGCCGGCCGCGTCGGACCGGCGCTGGCCCGCGCCCTCCAGCAGGCCGGGCACCACCCCGTAGCCGTCTCCGGGGTCTCCGACGCCTCCCGGCGCCGGGCCGACCGGATGCTGCCGGGCGTCCCCCTCCTCACCCCCGCGCAGGTGCTGGAGCGGGCCGAGCTGGTACTGCTGACCGTCCCCGACGACGCCCTCCCCGGGCTGGTCGAGGGCCTCGCCGAGACCGGCGCCGTGCGCCCCGGGCAGCTCCTCGTGCACACCTCGGGCCGGTACGGGACCGCCGTGCTGGACCCCGCGCGCCGCGCGGGCGCGCTGCCCCTGGCCCTGCACCCCGCGATGACCTTCACCGGCACCGAGGTCGACGTGCAGCGCCTGGCCGGCTGCTCCTTCGGCGTGACCGCCCCCGACGAGCTGCGCCTGGCCGCCGAGGCCCTGGTCATCGAGATGGGCGGGGAGCCCGAGTGGATCGCCGAGGAGAGCCGCCCGCTCTACCACGCGGCCCTCGCCCTGGGCGCGAACCACCTGGTCACCCTGGTCGCACAGGCCATGGAGCTGCTGCGCACCGCCGGCGTCGAGCACCCCGACCGGATGCTCGGCCCCCTCCTCGGCGCCGCCCTGGACAACGCCCTGCGCTCCGGCGACGCCGCCCTGACCGGCCCCGTCGCCCGCGGTGACGCCGGCACCGTCGCCGCGCACGTCTCGGAGCTGCGCGAGCACGCCCCCGGCACCGTCGCCGGGTACCTCGCCATGGCCCGCGCCACCGCCGACCGGGCCCTCGCGCACGGACTGCTCAAGCCCGAGCTCGCCGAGGACCTGCTCGGCGTGCTCGCCGACACCGCCGACACCGCCGACACCGATCCGAAGGGTGGGGAGCGATGACCGGCCCGCTCCAGCTGCTGAACACCGCCGAAGAGCTCCACAAGCTGCCGCGCACCGGCCGCCGTGCCGTCGTGATGACCATGGGCGCCCTGCACGAGGGCCACGCGACCCTCGTCCGTACCGCGCGCGAGCAGGCCGGCCCGGACGGGCAGGTCGTCGTCACCGTCTTCGTCAACCCCCTCCAGTTCGGGGCGAACGAGGACCTCGACCGCTACCCGCGCACCCTCGACGCCGACCTGGCGATCGCCGAGGCCGCGGGGGCGGACGCCGTGTTCGCGCCCTCCGTCGACGAGGTGTACCCGGGCGGCGACCCGCAGGTGCGGATCACCGCCGGGCCGATGGGCGAGCGGCTGGAGGGAGCCACCCGCCCCGGGCACTTCGACGGCATGCTCACCGTCGTCGCCAAGCTGCTCCACCTCACCCGGCCCGACCTGGCCCTCTTCGGCCAGAAGGACGCCCAGCAACTGGCCCTGATCCGGCGCATGGTGACCGACCTCAACTTCCCCGTCGAGGTGGCCGGCGTCCCCACCGTCCGCGAGGACGACGGGCTCGCCCTGTCCTCCCGCAACCGCTACCTCTCCCCGGCGGAGCGCCCCGTCGCCCTCGCCCTCTCCCGCGCCCTGTTCGCCGGCCGCGACCGGCTCGCGGCGCAGGCCGCGCTGCGCGCCCGGGCCGAGGCCGCGCCCGCCAGCGACGAGCGGGCCACCGCCCTGGCCCGGCTCGGCGAGATCCGCGCCTCCGCCGACGCCCACGCCGTGTCGGCGGCCGTCACCGGTGCCGCCGGCCTGCCGGACGCCGTACGGGCCGCGGCCCGGCACGTCCTGGAGGAGGCCGGCCGCCACGAGCCGCCGCTGGTCCTGGACTACCTGGCGCTGGTGGACCCGCAGGACTTCACCGAGGTCGGCCCCGACTTCACCGGACAGGCCGTACTGGCCGTCGCGGCGAAGGTCGGCACGACCCGGCTGATCGACAACATCCCATTGGAGTTCGGAGCACACGCGTGAGCACCACAGGCAACCCAGGCACCTCGGGCGCCGCCGGTAACGGCACCGGCATACGGCTGCACGCCCCCGCCCCCGGCTGGGCCGTCGACGCGGACGTCGTGGTCGTCGGATCCGGCATCGCGGGCCTGACCGCCGCGCTGCGCTGCGCCGCCGCGGGCCGCCGCACGGTCGTGGTCACCAAGGCCCGCCTCGACGACGGCTCGACCCGATGGGCCCAGGGCGGCGTCGCGGCCGCGCTCGGCGAGGGCGACACCCCCGAGCAGCACCTGGACGACACCCTGGTCGCCGGCGCGGGCCTGTGCGACGAGAACGCCGTACGGGTCCTGGTCACCGAGGGCCCGGACGCGGTGCGCCGGCTCATCGCGGCCGGCGCCGTCTTCGACACCTCGGCCGAGACCGGCGAGATCGAGCTGACCCGCGAGGGCGGCCACCACCGCCGCCGGATCGTGCACGCGGGCGGCGACGCCACCGGCGCCGAGATCTCCCGCGCCCTCGTCGAGGCCGTCCACGCCGCGGGCATCGAGACGGTCGAGAACGCGCTGGTCCTGGACCTGCTCCAGGACGCCGAGGGCCGCACGGCCGGCGTCACCCTGCACGTCATGGGGGAGGGCCAGCACGACGGCGTCGGCGCCGTCCACGCCCCCGCCGTGATCCTCGCGACCGGCGGCATGGGCCAGGTCTTCTCGGCGACCACCAACCCGTCCGTCTCCACCGGCGACGGGGTCGCCCTCGCGCTGCGTGCCGGCGCCGAGGTCTCCGACCTGGAGTTCGTCCAGTTCCACCCGACCGTCCTGTTCCTGGGCCCGGACGCCGAGGGCCAGCAGCCGCTGATCTCGGAGGCCGTACGGGGCGAGGGCGCCCACCTCGTCGACGCCGACGGGGTCCGTTTCATGGTCGGCCAGCACGAGCTCGCCGAGCTCGCCCCGCGCGACATCGTCGCCAAGGCCATCACCCGCCGCATGCAGGAGCAGGACACGCTCCACATGTACCTGGACGGCCGGCACTTCGGCGCCGAGATGTGGGAGAACCGCTTCCCCACCATCCTCGCCGCCTGCCGTTCCCACGGCATCGACCCGGTGACCGAGCCCATCCCGGTCGCGCCGGCCGCGCACCACGCCTCCGGCGGCGTCCGCACCGACCTGCACGGCCGCACCACCGTCCCGGGCCTGTACGCGTGCGGCGAGGTCGCCTGCACCGGCGTGCACGGCGCGAACCGGCTGGCCTCCAACTCCCTCCTGGAGGGCCTGGTCTTCGCCGAGCGGATCGCCGAGGACATCGCCTCCCGCGCCGCCGAGGGCAGCGGCCCGGGCATACCCGTGCCCGCGACCGGCCCGCTCCAGCCCGCGACGGCCCGCTACGAGATCCAGCGGATCATGACCCGGGGCGCGGGAGTCGTGCGTTCCGCGGAGTCCGTGGACGAGGCCGCCGAGGCCCTGGAGACCCTGTACGCGACGGCCCTGGGCGAGCTGGAGGCCCACGGCAAGACCGCCGAACCGGGCGTGGACACCTGGGAGGCGACCAACCTGCTGTGCGTGGCCCGCGTCCTGGTCGCCGCCGCCCAGCGGCGCCCCGAGACCCGCGGCTGCCACTGGCGCGAGGACCACCCCGACCGGGACGACGCCTGGCGCCGCCACCTGGTGGTGCGGCTCTCGGCGACGGAGCGGCGGGCCCTGGTCGTCACCCCCACCGACTCGACGGACTTCCCGCCCGTGGACGCGCCCGTGGACGCGGACGCCTCCTCCGGCGCCCCCCGCCCGTAGACGTTCCCCCACGCCAACCCCTCAAGCCAGGAGCACTGACCGTGAGCAGCACCCCCGAACTCCCCCTGATCGAGCAGAACGAAGGCGGCTGCGGCGACGACTGCGGCTGCGGCGAGGGCGAGGAGAGCGGCCTCGACCCGGCGCTCGCCCAGCTGCTCGCGGACGCGGGCCTCGACCCGATCGAGGTCGAGGACATCGCGCACATGGCGCTGTCCGAGGACCTGGACGGCGGGGTCGACGTCACCACCGCCGCCACCGTGCCCGAAGAGGCCGAGGCCGTCGCCGACTTCGTGGCCCGCGAGGCGGGCGTCGTGGCCGGCCTGCGCATCGCCGAGGCGGTGTTCTCCGTGGTGTGCACGGAGGCCTTCGAGGTGGAGCGGCACGCCGAGGACGGCGACAAGGTCGAGGCCGGCCAGCTGCTGCTGTCGGTCCGCGCCCGTACCCGCGACCTGCTGACGGCCGAGCGCAGCGCCCTGAACATCGTGTGCCGCCTGTCCGGCATCGCGACGGCGACCCGCCGCTGGGCGGACGTCCTGGAGGGCACGAAGGCCAAGGTCCGCGACACCCGCAAGACCACCCCGGGCCTGCGCTCGCTGGAGAAGTACGCGGTCCGCTGCGGCGGCGGCGTCAACCACCGCATGTCCCTCTCGGACGCCGCGCTGGTCAAGGACAACCACGTGATCGCGGCCGGCGGCGTCGCCCAGGCCTTCAAGGCCGTCCGCGAGGCCTTCCCGGACGTCCCGGTGGAGGTCGAGGTCGACACGATGCACCAGGTCCGCGAGGTCGTGGACGCGGGCGCCGACCTGATCCTGCTGGACAACTTCACCGTCCCGGAGACCGAGGAGGCCGTCACGATCGTCGCCGGCCGCGCCGTCCTGGAGTCCTCGGGCCGCCTCACCCTGGAGAGCGCCCGCGCCTACGCCGAGACCGGCGTGGACTACCTGGCGGTGGGCGCGCTCACGCACTCCTCGCCGATCCTGGACATCGGCCTCGACCTGCGCGAGGCGGTGTAGTCCGTGCTGCTCACCATCGACGTGGGCAACACCCACACCGTCATGGGCCTGTTCGACGGCGAGGAGATCGTCGAGCACTGGCGGGTCTCGACCGACCCGCGCCGTACGGCCGACGAGATGGCCGTGCTGCTCCAGGGCCTGATGGGGATGCACCCGATGCTCGGCAGCGAACTGGGCGACGGGATCCACGGCATCGCGATCTGCGCGACGGTCCCGTCCGTCTTGCACGAGCTGCGTGAGGTCACCCGCCGCTACTACGGCGACGTGCCGGCGGTGCTGGTGGAGCCCGGCGTCAAGACGGGCGTGCCGATCCTGATGGACAACCCGAAGGAGGTCGGCGCGGACCGCATCGTCAACGCGGTCGCGGCGGTCGAGCTGTACGGGGGCCCGGCGATCGTCGTCGACATGGGGACGGCGACCACCTTCGACGCGATCTCCGCGCGCGGTGAGTACGTGGGCGGGGTGATCTCCCCGGGCATCGAGATCTCGATGGAGGCCCTCGGGATGCGCGGCGCCCAGCTGCGCAAGATCGAGCTGGCCCGGCCGCGCAACGTCATCGGCAAGTCCACGGTCGAGGCGATGCAGTCGGGCGTGGTCTACGGGTTCGCGGGCCAGGTCGACGGGATCGTGCACCGCATGGCCCGGGACCTGGTGGGCCCGGACGGCGATCCGGACGACGTCCGGGTCATCGCGACCGGCGGGCTGGCCCCGATCGTCCTCGGGGAGACCACGGTGGTCGACGAGCACGAGCCCTGGCTGACCCTGATCGGCCTGCGCCTGGTGTACGAGCGCAACGCGCCCAACTTCGACTGATCGCACGGCACTCCGCCCGCCCGTCCCCCTCTCGGGGCGCGGCGGGCGGAGTGCTCCCGCACCCACCGTCATCCCGAGTCCTCAGGTTCAAGCTGATCGGTTAGCTTGTCGGCGGCTGACGCAAGCGCTTCCGGGCGGCAGGGTCGAGACGGTAGAGGACGGACTGAAATGCCCCGTGAATCACCGTACTTGCAGGTGGTCGCATCCCTCCGGGCCCGCATAGAGGCGGGCGAGTGGAAGATCGGGGACCGGCTCCCCTCCCGCGCCCGCTTCGCCGAGGAGTACGAGGTCGGCCAGGGCGTCACCCAGCGGGCCATGGAGCAGCTGATCATCGAGGGCCTCCTCGAAGGCCGCGCCGGCTCCGGCACCTACGTGCGCACCCCGCGCCGCCGCATGCGGATGCTCCGCACCCGCCGCCGGGTCCCCGGATCCGGCAACACCTTCCGCTCCGAGGCCGCCGCGCACGGCATCGCCGCCTCCTGGGACTCCAGGACCCACCCCCAGGTCCCCGCTCCGGAGCGGATCGCCGCCCGCCTGGCCATCGAACCCGGCGCGCCCTGCGTGATGACCCGCTACGAGTTCATGGCCGACGGCAGCCCCGCCGAGCTCTCCGAGTCCTGGGAGCCCCTCGCCATCACCTCCGGGACCCCGGTCGTCCTCCCCGAGGCCGGCGAGATGCGCGGCGCCGGGGTCGTGGCCCGGATGCGCTCCATCGGCATCACGGTCACCTCCGTGGTCGAGGTGCCCCGCCCCGCCCGCGCCAACCAGGACCAGGCCAATCTGCTCGGGATCAGCCTCGGCTCGATGATCACCCGGATCGAGCGGACCTATATCGATTCCGACGGAAGGCCGGTGGAGACCGCCGACCTCGTCATCCCCGATTCCCGCTACGAGATCGCCTACGCCTTCCCGGTCGAGTGACGGCCCCGTGACGGTGGAGTGATATTTATCAGCCGGGTTTTTTACGGGAAGTGGCCGGAGTGTGACTCAGACGGAGGTAGCGTCCCGCTGGAGAGGCAACGTGGCCTCGTCCACGACGTCGTCCACGACGGAGGAGACACCATGACGAACGCCCCGACCGAGTGGCGCAAATCGTCGTACTGCGGCGAAGGAGAGGCCTGCGTCTACGTGGCCGCCGCCCCCGGCACCCTCGTACGGGTGGCGGACCGGGCCGACCCCGCGCACCTCGTGATGGCCACCACCCACGCCGCCTGGGCCGATTTCATCGGGTCCGTGAAGCAGACCGGCTGATCCCGGCGGCACCCGCCGAGCGCCCACGCCGCGCCGCACCTCCCCGTCATCAGGGGATTTTGTCCGATTAGCGCGTATCTTCGCCCCATGCCCACGCCCTACGGATCCCGCGGCGGCATGGCCTTCAGCGCCGCCGAGCTGCACGTGCTCAGGCGTAGCCTCGCCCACGCCCTCCAGTCCTCCACGGCCCCCCTGACGGCCGCCGAGGTCCAGGACTGCCTGCGCCTCGCGGCGTCGGTGGACGAAGCGGTCCAGGAGGCGGGCCGGCTCAGAGCCTTCCTGCTCGACGACCTCGCCCGGTACCGGGGCGCCCTGCCCGGGAGCCTCTCCGGCTACCTGGAACTGCTCCAGGACGCCCTCGCCGCCGGGTACGAGCCGGACCCCGACGACCTGTCCGCCCTGCGCGCCCTGCGGGCCAACCCCGTCGCCGCCGCCGTGCTGGAACGGGCCCAGGGCGTCGCGGAACGCTCCGTACGCCGCCGGCTCGCGGCCGCCGCCCCCGCGCCGCGCACCCGCCTGCTCGCCCTGGCCGGCGGGCGCGAGGAGCCGGGCCCCGCGGCCCCCGGGCCGGAGGGGCCGCGCCCCGAGCGGCCCCGCCCCGAGCCCTCCCCCAAGGAGCCCCCGCGCCCCGGCAGGCCCGTGCCCACCCCGGGCGAGGTCTTCCCGCCGCGCCGCAAGCCCGCCCCGCCCCCGGC
>NZ_JZWV01000608.1 GCF_000966975.1 Streptomyces katrae
AGCCCGCCCCGCCCCCGGCGGCCGGGCTCGCGGCGGTGTAGCTACGCTGGGGGGCATGGACTACGTTTCCGCGCTCGTGCCCCCCATCGTGATGGCCACGTTCTTCATCTTCCTCGTGAGGACGATCGTGAAGAGCCAGGGCGGCGCCAACAAGGCCAAGGAAGACGCGGCCGTGGACGCCGTGCTCGCGCGCGCCGAAGCGGGCCAGCCCGGGAAGTAACGCCGCCGCCCGGGTATTGGCCGCGCGTTGCACCGCAAATAGTCGGGCAATTCCCCCCATTCCGCACTATCGTGCTGCTGTGCCTCGCCCCTTGGGAGAACTCGAAGACGCAGTCATGACGCGGGTGTGGCAGTGGAACCGCCCGGTCACCGTTCGGGAAGTCCTGGAAGACCTCCAGCAGGAACGGTCCATCGCGTACACCACGGTCATGACCGTTATGGACAATCTCCATCAGAAGGGCTGGGTCCGCCGGGAAGCGGAAGGCCGCGCCTATCGATATACGGCGGTATCCACCCGCGCCGCCTACTCGGCCGCACTGATGAACGAAGCCTGGTCGACCAGCGACAACCCCGCGGCCGCCCTCGTCGCCTTCTTCGGCATGATGTCCCCCGAACAGCGCGAGGCCCTCCGCGACGCCGTACGGATCGTCCAGCACGACGAGCCCGAGCCCCCGGCCGCCGACGCCGCCGAGGCCGCGCCCCCCGCCGCCGGCCCGGGCGCGGGCGCGTCCGCACCCCGGGAAGAAGGGGGCTCCGGCGCGCACCGGAGCGAGCCGGGGCGATAGCGTCCGGCCTATGGGAGACCTTTCCACCACAGACGCGAAAACAGTGACCATCCGCCGCGCGCGCACCGGAGATGTTCCGGCACTGCGCCGCCTGCTGGACCAGTACGTGCAGCAGCGGATCCTCCTCGACAAAGCCCCGGTCGTCCTTTACGAGGACATCCAGGAGTTCTGGGTCGCGGAACGCGACTCCGACGGCCAGGTGGTGGGCTGCGGAGCTCTCCACGTGATGTGGGAAGACCTCGCCGAAGTACGCACGCTCGCCGTCGACCGCGACCTCAAGGGCTCCGGAGTCGGGCACCAGGTGCTCGCCAAGTTGTTGGAGACCGCCCGCCGGGTCGGGGTGAGCCGGGTATTCTGCCTGACCTTCGAAGTCGACTTCTTCGCCAAGCACGGGTTCGTCGAGATCGGCGAGACCCCCGTGGAGACCGATGTCTACATGGAGCTCCTGCGTTCCTATGACGAGGGAGTCGCCGAGTTCCTCGGTCTCGAACGAGTGAAGCCGAACACCTTGGGCAACAGCCGGATGCTGCTGCACCTCTGATCGGTCACGAGGGCTATTCCAGGCCGCGGCCGCCCGTGGCCTATGTCCGAATCGCGTACGTTTCCCGCCTTGTAGCGCTCCTGAACCTCTCGCCGGGGGTTTGTGTTTTCCAGGCAAAAGCGGTTTCCTTTCCGCGTACTGCATTTTCGATGAAAGGAAATCCGGTGGCACAGAGGGTTCAGGTCCTTCTTGTC
>NZ_JZWV01000609.1 GCF_000966975.1 Streptomyces katrae
GGCACAGAAGGTTCAGGTCCTTCTTGTCGACGACCTCGACGGTGGCGAGGCGGACGAGACCGTGACGTTCGCTCTGGATGGCAAGACCTACGAGATCGACCTCACCACCGCCAACGCTGAAAAGCTCCGCGGGCTGCTCGACCCGTACACCAAGGGCGGCCGCCGCACCGGCGGCCGTGCCTCGGCCGGCCGCGCCAAGGGCCGTGCCGCGGCTTCGGCCGGCAGCCCGGACACCGCCGAGATCCGCGCGTGGGCCAAGGCCCAGGGTCTCAGCGTCAACGACCGCGGCCGCGTCCCGGCCGAGATCCGCGAGGCCTACGAGAACGCCAAGGGCTGACCCGTACGCCGCCACAGGCGGGCGCGGTGGCATTCCGTCGCCGCCGCGGCCACCAGGCGTACGAGATCGGGCCCGCCGGACCCCCCGGGCCCGGCCCCGGCGCCCCGCCCCGGCCCCGGCAGGGCCGGCAGCGAGGCCTCGCACCCCGTCTCGGGGGGCCGCAGCCACACGGCGGCCCTCCGGGGATCCCCACCCGGCCCGCGCCCGGGCGGCACGGGGGCGGTGATCCCGCCCCCCGCACCCAGGGCGGTGAGCTCCAGCTCCACCCCGCCCCACTCCAGCCAGTCGAGCAGCCCGTCCAGCTCCTCGGCGGCCCCCGGGGCGACCAGGAAGCGCATCGTGCGCCCCTCGAGCGCCACCGGACCGGTGGCCAGGCCGGGACGGCGCAGCAGTCCGGCCCCGGCGTCCGCCGGAACCTCCAGCACGTCGAACCGGACCCCGGTGACCAGCCGCACGGGCGGCCCGGCCGCCACCGCCCACCCGAGCACGCGCTCGTACCAGGTACGGGTGTCCGCCCGGGAAGGGGCGCGGGGCGGGGGAACGGCGTTCACGATGTTGACGACGGCCATGAACGGATGAACTCCGGACGCCGCCGACGGGTTACGGACTGCACCCGAATCAATGCGGAACGTAAACATCCGCAGGGCGGAGTCCCACATTCGGGACACAAGCGTGTTCGCCCGTAGCGGAGGGAACCGTGCTCACCGGCATGGAGTGTCAGTCCTTACGGGTAAGACATTCCTAGTGGATCGGGGCGACACGCTGATTTGAGCGGCTTCCGTTCGCCATCGGCGTACACGTGTGACGGGTATCTGCCTGGCCTGCGGGAACATCGTCTCGCACCATCAGGTTGGAGCAGTAGTCGGCTCTTACAGCCGGTTTTCCTCACCGACGTGGGGGTGAGCCGTGGACGGATGTCGGCAGTTGGAATGAGCTGTCCCGTCCCGCGGGACTAGCATGCGGAAGGACAGGGCGGGGACCGACCCCGAACTGCCCGACCGCTCTGAGGAGCGATAAACGATGTTCGAGAGGTTCACCGACCGCGCGCGGCGGGTTGTCGTCCTGGCTCAGGAAGAAGCCCGGATGCTCAACCACAACTACATCGGCACCGAGCACATCCTCCTGGGCTTGATCCACGAGGGTGAGGGTGTCGCCGCTAAGGCCCTGGAGAGCCTCGGGATTTCGCTCGAGGCTGTTCGCCAGCAGGTTGAGGAGATCATCGGCCAGGGCCAGCAGGCCCCGTCCGGGCACATCCCCTTCACGCCGCGGGCGAAGAAGGTCCTGGAGCTCTCGCTCCGAGAGGCCCTCCAGCTCGGCCACAACTACATCGGCACCGAGCACATCCTGCTCGGCCTGATCCGCGAGGGCGAGGGCGTCGCCGCCCAGGTCCTCGTGAAGCTGGGCGCCGATCTGAACAGGGTCCGGCAGCAGGTCATCCAGCTGCTCTCCGGCTACACCGGGGGCGGCAAGGAGTCGGCCACCGCAGGCGGCCCGGCCGAGGGCACCCCCTCGACCTCGCTGGTCCTCGACCAGTTCGGCCGCAACCTCACCCAGGCTGCCCGCGAATCCAAGCTCGACCCGGTCATCGGGCGCGAGAAGGAGATCGAGCGGGTCATGCAGGTGCTGTCCCGCCGGACCAAGAACAACCCCGTCCTCATCGGCGAGCCCGGCGTCGGCAAGACCGCCGTCGTCGAGGGGCTGGCCCAGGCCATCGTCAAGGGCGAAGTGCCCGAGACCCTCAAGGACAAGCACCTGTACACCCTCGACCTGGGTGCACTGGTCGCCGGTTCCCGCTACCGCGGTGACTTCGAGGAGCGCCTGAAGAAGGTCCTCAAGGAGATCCGCACCCGCGGCGACATCATCCTGTTCATCGACGAGCTCCACACGCTGGTCGGTGCGGGCGCCGCCGAGGGCGCGATCGACGCGGCTTCGATCCTGAAGCCCATGCTGGCCCGTGGTGAGCTCCAGACCATCGGTGCCACGACGCTCGACGAGTACCGCAAGCACCTGGAGAAGGACGCCGCGCTCGAGCGCCGCTTCCAGCCCATCCAGGTCGCGGAGCCGTCGCTGCCGCACACCATCGAGATCCTCAAGGGTCTCCGTGACCGGTACGAGGCGCACCACCGGGTCTCCATCACCGATGAGGCGCTGGTGCAGGCCGCGACCCTGGCCGACCGGTACATCTCGGACCGCTTCCTGCCGGACAAGGCGATCGACCTGATCGACGAGGCCGGCTCCCGGATGCGCATCCGCCGGATGACCGCGCCGCCGGACCTCCGCGAGTTCGACGAGAAGATCGCGGCCGTGCGCCGCGACAAGGAGTCGGCCATCGACTCCCAGGACTTCGAGAAGGCGGCTTCGCTCCGTGATTCGGAGAAGCAGCTGCTCGCCGCGAAGTCCAAGCGCGAGAAGGAGTGGAAGGCCGGCGACATGGACGTCGTCGCCGAGGTCGACGGCGAGCTCATCGCCGAGGTCCTCGCGACCGCGACCGGCATTCCCGTCTTCAAGCTGACCGAGGAGGAGTCCTCGCGTCTGCTGCGCATGGAGGACGAGCTCCACAAGCGCGTCATCGGGCAGAAGGACGCCATCAAGGCCCTTTCGCAGGCGATCCGCCGTACGCGGGCCGGCCTGAAGGACCCGAAGCGCCCCGGTGGCTCGTTCATCTTCGCCGGCCCGTCCGGTGTCGGTAAGACCGAGCTGTCGAAGACGCTCGCCGAATTCCTCTTCGGCGACGAGGACGCGCTGATCTCCCTCGACATGTCGGAGTTCAGCGAGAAGCACACGGTTTCGCGTCTCTTCGGTTCGCCCCCCGGCTACGTGGGCTACGAAGAGGGCGGCCAGCTGACCGAGAAGGTCCGCCGGAAGCCGTTCTCCGTCGTCCTCTTCGACGAGGTCGAGAAGGCGCACCCGGATATCTTCAATTCGCTGCTCCAGATCCTGGAGGACGGTCGCCTGACCGACTCCCAGGGCCGGGTGGTCGACTTCAAGAACACGGTCATCATCATGACGACCAACCTGGGTACGCGGGACATCTCCAAGGGCTTCAATCTGGGCTTCGCGGCCCAGGGTGACGTCAAGACCGGTTACGACCGGATGAAGGCGAAGGTCAACGAAGAGCTGAAGCAGCACTTCCGGCCCGAGTTCCTCAACCGTGTCGACGACACGGTCGTCTTCCACCAGCTCAGCCAGGAAGACATCATCCAGATCGTCGACCTGATGATCGCCAAGGTGGACGAGCGCCTCAAGGACCGCGACATGGGCATCGAGCTCAGCGGTGACGCGAAGCTGCTCCTGGCCAAGCGCGGCTACGACCCGATCATGGGTGCGCGCCCGCTGCGCCGGACGATCCAGCGCGAGATCGAGGACCTGCTGTCGGAGAAGATCCTCTTCGGCGAGCTGCGCCCCGGTCACATCGTGGTGGTCGGCGTCGAGGGTGAGGGTGACGAAGCCAAGTTCACCTTCCGCGGCGAGGAGAAGTCCGCCCTGCCGGACCTGCCCCCGATCGAGGCCACGGGCTCGGGCCCGGACCTGTCGAAGGGCGCGTAAGCGGAGCGGTAGCTGAAGTGAGGGGCGGCCCCCGAGACCTTGTCGGTCTCGGGGGCCGCCCCTTTTCTGCGCGAGCTGGGGGCTTCCCGTCAGTCCCACTGT
>NZ_JZWV01000610.1 GCF_000966975.1 Streptomyces katrae
GAATCGACCCCGCCCCGACCGCCCTCCCCCGCCGCCGGCCCTTGATCCGGATCGTGTTCGCGAGCACCCCTCAACGTCTTGTATTGTTTGCGGCGGAGGATTCGCCTAGAGGCCTAGGGCGCACGCTTGGAAAGCGTGTTGGGGGCAACCCCTCACGAGTTCGAATCTCGTATCCTCCGCAGCCGCCTTAACGGGCGAACGGAAGAGCCGGACCGCTGATCGCGGTCCGGCTCTTCTGCGTTCGAGTCTCGTATCCTCCGCGGGTCGGCCCGGATCCGCCTCCAACGGCGGACGCCGTCCTCGAACGGCCTCCTCGGAGTGCTGGGGCGGGTCATCCTGGGAAGCCCGCGACGGGTCTGCCCGATGCGACGGCCTGAGCCCACGAGGTGCCCCGGAGCCGGTTCCGGAGTCGTGGGCGGGGCGGCCGGCAGCCGGAGTGCCAGGATGCCCGGATCGGCGTACAGCGACGTCCGCCGGCTCGCCCACGCCATCGACGCAGGCCGGGCCATCACCGTCGAGTACGTGGCCGCCTCGGGCAGCCGGACCGCACCCTGTCCCGCATCCACAGCGTCCTGAGCGCCACCTGACAGCCACCGCCGGGTCGCCCAACTCGGCTCTCCGCTCCGTCCGTTGGTCCGAAGTCGTTGCTCTCTGCCATGATCTGCCCAAGGTCACCGGGTCACCTTCGGAGAGATCAATGGATGCATCACTTGCACAGTTAGTGGCCACCGCAGTCGCCCAAGGCGCCCTGGGCACCGCAGGGTCCGGGGCCATGGAGGGACTCCTCGGGATGATCCGGCACCGGTTCCGCCGCGACGGCGCGGCGATGGGAGCCCTGGACTCGGCCGGCTCCGGAACGGGACCGCTGGTCGAGGCCCTCTCGCGCCACATCGAGAACGACCCCGACTTCGCCGAGGACCTGCGCGACTGGATCAAGGAGTACGGGAGCGGCCCGGGCAGCGGCGCCGGCCAGTCCACCCAGCTCCGGCACAGCAACCAGGTCATCGGTACCGTGCACGGCAGCGTCATCCAGGGCCAGAACGTCCGCGGGCGCTTCAGCCTCCGTGGGCTGCGCGGCGACAGATGAGCGATCGTCCCGCGGGTACGCGGTCCTCGTCCGAGCGGACCGACAACGAGATCTCCGGCGGCTCACGCGTGGGCGGCAATGCCTACCAGGCCAGGACCATCCGGTTCGGCGGCCGCTCGGTGGGGCTCACCCTCGTCTCCCTCGCGCTCGTCGCGGCCCTGGCCGGGGTCGTCGTCGTGGTGGTCGAACGAGGGGGCGGCACGAAGGAACAGCCCGCTGCCGGGCCGACCGCGGCGGCCGCGGTGCCGGTGAACGCACCCTCCCCGGGCCCCACGCCCTCGCCCACTCCCCCGCAGACGGCGCCGAGCGCATCGGCGCCGGCGGCTCCGGGACCACAGCCGGAGAAGTCGGCGACGGGCAGCCTCGCGTTCAAGGGTGCCAACCTCTACTGCGGAGGCTGGCAGTCGTCGAGGCAGTCGGCGAACCTCAGGGTCGCTTCCTGCGTCCAGGTGGACCCGGCCCACTCCAGTGCGACCTTCGGCGTCATGGTGAAGAACGTCGGCAAGACCCAGGTCGTGGCCCGCGCCCTCGTCCAGACCGCGGGTCTGGGCGGTTCGCCGGAGTGTCCCCAGGGGCGGTACTCGCCCGGCACGCTGCGGATCGACCCCGGGCGGATCTGGTTCAGCGACCTCGGCCGGTGCAGCGTAGGGCGATTGGAGAACAAGGACTTCCAGACCCTCGGCGCCGCGATCGAAGACCCCGACGGCACGGGTGACGTCCAGCAGGGCGGTGCCGTCTACTCGGCGCATGTGTGGGTGGGCGACGGGCAGGTGAAGTGCAAGATCGGGGAGCTCTGGACGACGTCCTGCGCCTCCTTCGCCTACCCCCCGAAGGACTGAGCGCAGACGGGAGGGCCCGGCCGCCGAGTCGCGGTCGGGCCCTTCCGCGTTCCCCGGTGGCGGGACCGGGGTCGCCGCACCGGGCGTGACCTGGTCCTCAAGCGGCGCTCAGGCAGGACTCCGGCGGCCGTGCCTACCGTCGGGACCGGGATCGCGGTGTCCGCCGCGGCATCCGCCCTACAGCGTCTCTCACCAAGGAGTCCGATCATGACCGTGCGCGTCCTCGCCCTCGTCGGCAGCCTCCGGGCCGGCTCGCACAACCGTCAACTGGCCGAGGCGGCCGTCAAGCACGCGCCCGGTCACGTCTCCGTCGAGATCCACGAGGGTCTCGCCGACATCCCCTTCTACAACGAGGACATCGACGTCGAGGGCTCCGTCCCCGGCGCGGCGGCCGACCTCCGGGCGGCGGTGGCCGGGGCGGACGCGCTCCTGCTCGTGTCCCCCGAGTACAACGGCACCATCCCGGCCGTGCTGAAGAACGCGATCGACTGGCTGTCCCGCCCGTACGGCACCGGCGCGATCACCGGCAAGCCGGTCGCCGTCATCGGTACCGCCTTCGGCAGCTACGGCGGCGTGTGGGCCCAGGACGAGGCCCGCAAGTCCGCCGGCATCGCCGGCGGTGCGGTCCTCGAGGAGGCCAAGCTCTCCGTCGCCGGTTCCGTGACCCGCTTCGCCGAGACCCACCCCGGCGACGACACCGAGGTCGCCACCGCGGTCCTCCAGGTCCTCGAGCAGCTCGCCACCAAGGCGAACGCCTGACGGCCACCCGCCGCAGCCGCGCCGGAACCTCACGCTGCGGCCGGGTGACCGGCCGGAAAGGAACACCGCCATGCTCACGCTGACTCCCCGCCAGGGCCCGGCCCCGAGGGTCTTCGGCCCGGCCCCGCACGGTCAGGGCTCGCAGATCTCCCCGATCATGCTGCAGGAGGAGCTGTGGGGACGGATGCGCGCGCTGCCGTACGTCTACATGGCGCCGACGCTGGTGTCGGTCCCGCACGCCCGGTCGCTCTTCATCCCCGAGGGCATCGGCACGGGCCCGGCCGAGGCCTTCCAGCGCGGCAGGGAGTGGGCGCACATCCACCCCCACCACGACGGATCGCTCCACCTCACCCTCCCGAAGGAGGCCGAGGAGGACGTCATCGCCGCGGGCTGGGGCGTGCACCACCCGGTCCAGGCGGTGGTGCTCGTGTACGGGCCGCGGACGGCGGAGGAGCTGGAGACGGTCTGGGAGATCATCCAGTTCTCGTACCGGTACGCGGTCGGGGCCAAGTGACCCGTCCCACCCCGCGCTAGGGGGAAACAGACCCGAGGAGGACCGGACCGCGTCTGCGGTCCGGTCCTCTCGGCGTCCGGCGGCCCCCTAGCCGAGCTGGGCGGCGGCCCAGCGGGCCCAGTCGCGGCGCATCGCGTTGAAGCGGAGGCCGTACTCCAGGGCGATGCGGCCGTGTACCGACAGCGTGTCCTCGCCCCAGTCGATCGACTGCTCCAGGGCGCGCAGGTCCTCGTACTCCTGCTCGGAGAGCTCCATCAGGCCGGTCAGGTAGGCGCTCGCCTGCTCGGGGGGCAGGACCCCGAGGAAGAAGACCCGCAGCAGGATGTCGCTGCGGGTGTTGCGCTGCGGCTTGGTCTCCGTCAGCCAGTGGCGCAGTTCGGCCAGGCCCTCGTCGGTGAGGGTGTACTCCTTGCGGCCGCGCGGGCCCTCCGCCGAGACGCTGATCAGCCCTGCGGCGGCGAGCTTGGTCAGCTCCCCGTACATCTGGCTCTGGGTGGCCGGCCAGACGTTGGCCAATGAGGTCTCGAAGCGCTTCAGCAGGTCGTAGCCGCTGGCCGGGCGTTCGGAGAGGAGTCCGAGGAGGGCGTGTCGAAGGCTCATACCCCTCACCTTACATTCCATCCTTGACATGTCATTTTTGGAAGGTCTATCTTCGACATGTCAGAACAGGAATGTGAAAGCGGCGGGCAGCCGCAGTCGGGGGTCTTCGATGTCGTACGTGCGCACCTTCCTTCCCTGGATCGTCTTCGCGGTCATCCCGTCCGCCCAGTGGCAGTGGGGCGCACTGGCCGCGCTGGTGGCCGCGGTGGCGGTGGCCTTCCAGCAGCGCCGGGAGGGGGCCGGGTTCGACGCGCTGATCATCGAGATCGGTTCGGCGGTCTTCTTCGCGGCCCTGGCGGGCATCGCCTTCGCCGACCCGCAGTCGGCGGTGCACGGCTACTCGGCGGCCCTCTCCTCGGGTGTCCTGGCCCTGGTCGCCGCGGTCTCGCTGCTGATCCGCAAGCCCTTCACGCTGGGCATCGCCAAGCGCACCACCCCCCGCGAGGTCTGGGGGCTGCGCCCCTTCGTGCGCGCCAACACGGTCATCACCGGGGTCTGGACGGCGGCCTTCGCCCTGACCGCGGGCGCCCTCGCGCTCCTCGCCCACGCGGGTCAGGGCCACTCGACGGCGGCCACGGCCGTCCAGGCCGCCGGGTTCGTCCTGCCGATGCTCTTCACCTCGCGCTACGTCGCCTCCCTGCAGGCGGGAGCCGCCGCCGGCCGGTGAAACGGCTCCGGGAGCCGCGGCGGGGGCGGGCAGGCGGCGGGGCAGGGGTTACGCGCGGCGCAGGGCCTCCTGCGCCGCTACGTATTTCACCATCAGACGGGCCAGCTCCAGCCGGTCGCGCTCGCTCCAGTCGGCGGTGATGTGCTCGTACGCCGAGCGCTGGTGGCGGCGGAAGCGGGCCATCAGCTCCTCGCCCTCGGGGCTGAGGTGCAGGACCGTGCGGCGGCCGTCGCGCTGGGAGGCGGCGCGGACCAGGTAGCCGGCGGAGATGCAGTCGGACACCATCCGGCTGGCCACCGAGGGGTCGACGCCCAGGTGGGAGGCGACCGCGCCGACGGTGACCTCGGTGTCGTCCCGTGCGATCTCCAGGACGACGTTGAGGACGAGGGTCCGGCCGAGGTCCTTCTGGGAGATCGGGTTCTCGACCTCCAGGAGCGAGGAGCGGCGCAGCTTCCCGAAGGCGGGGCCCACGGCGTTCAGCAGCTCTTCGGCCACGGCGGCCTCGACGGCCGTCTCCGCCTCGTGATTCTTCATGGGCCCCATCGTATCTACATGACTCTCCGCAGACATGTGTTGACATGAAAACGTGTGCGTGTAAGCATGCATATGTATTCAGTCAAAGAAAGTCCCGAGCGGAGCGGAGCCTCCCATGACCACTCTCATCACCGGCGCCCGCGGCAAGGTCGGCCAGGGCGTCATCGCCCGCCTGCACTCCGCCGGCCACCCGGTCCGCGCGGCGAGCGCCCGTCCGGCCGAGCTGACCGTCCCGGCCGGGGTGGAGGTCTTCGAGCTCGCCCTCGACCGGCCGGAGACCTTCGCCGCCGCCCTCGACGGCGTCCGGCAGGTCTTCCTCTACCCCGAGCCCGCCGGGATCCAGGAGCTGGTCAAGGCCGCCGAGGCCGCCTGCGTGGAGCACGTCGTGCTGCTGTCCTCGTCCTCGGTCCTCGGTCCGGACGCCGAGACCGACCCGCTCGCCGGCCACAGCCTCAAGGTCGAGCGGGCCCTCACCGCCTCCTCCCTGACCTGCACCTTCCTGCGGCCGGATGCCTTCGCCAGCAACTCCTTCGGCTGGGCGTACGCCATCGGCCGGTCGATGCCGGTCCAGCTCGCCTACCCCGATGCGCAGATCGCGCCCATCCACCCGGAGGACATCGCCGACATCGCCTTCGAGGCCCTGACCGGCGACTCCCTCACGGGCCGCTCCGTCACCCTCACCGGCCCCGAGTCGCTCACCTTCCGCGACCAGCTCGCCGTGCTCTCCAGCGCCATAGGCCGGGAAATCCCGGTCGAGCGCATATCCCGCGAGGCCGCCGAGCAGCAGATGTCGGCCTTCATGCCCGCGCGGATGGCCGGTTCGCTGCTCGACCTGTGGGCCGCCGCGAGCCACGGCCCGGCCGCCGTCGCCGACACCACCGACTCCCTCCTCGGCCGTCCCGCCCGCAGCTACGCGCAGTGGGCCGCCGAGAACGCCCTTGCCTTCACCGGGAGCTGACCTGCCATGAAACCCATCGGCTACTGGCTCAACCGCACCGACCAGGCGCTGACCGCCACCATGGACGCCCTGCTGGCCGCCTTCGGACTCACCCGCCTCGCCTGGCAGGTCCTCAAGGTGATCGAGGACGACCCCCGGGCCACCGACACCGTCGTACGGGCCGTCCTCGCGGCCAACGCCGGCGCCGAGGAGCTGACCGCCGCCATCGAGGCGGTCCTGGCCGGCGGCTGGGCGTTCCGCCCGCAGCCGGAGGGGCTCGCCCTCACCGATGACGGGCGGGTCCGTCTCGCCGAGGCGGGTGTGCGCGTCGCCGCTTTCCGGGAGCGGTCGACGGCCGGCATATCCGTCGAGGAGTACCGGACCGCCGTCGCCGTGCTGGAGCGCATGACGCACAACCTCGAACGGGCCGGGTGAGCGCACCGACTACGGCTCGGTCGCGGGAGGCCCGCCGATAGGGTGGGCCGGTGCCCACGTACTCCATCGCCCAGGCCGCCGGTCTGCTGCGCGTGAGTCCCGAGACCGTCCGCCGCTGGGCCGACTCCGGGCGGCTGCCCGCCCTGCGCGCGCCCGACGGCACGCGGGCCGTCGACGGGCCGGTGCTCGCCGCCTTCGCCAAGGAACGGGCCGCCGGACCGCACCCGCCGCCCGATCGGGCCGCGGCCACCTCCGTGCGGAACTCCTTCTCGGGGATCGTCACCGCGGTACGGGTGGACGACGTGGCGGCCCTGGTGGAGATCCAGTCGGGCCCGCACCGCATCGTCTCCGTGGTGACCCGGGAGTCGGTGGAACAGCTGGGCATCGAGGTGGGCGTCAGCGTCACCGCCCGGGTGAAGTCGACGGAGGTCTACGTGGACGTGCCCCTACCGGCTCCCGCAGTACGCGGACGTCCCGCGCACGGAGGTCCACTTCATGGAGACCTCGGACGCGATCGGCCCGCTGGGGGCCAAGTCGATGAGCGAGAGCCCCTTCAACCCGGTGGCCCCGGCCTTCGCGAACGCCCTGCGCGACGCGACGGGCATCCGCTTCACGGAGCTGCCCGTGACACGTGATGTGGTCTGGCGGGAAATCAACCGGAAACTGCAAGGTGGAACCGACGATTGATCACACAGGTGCCACTCATGGGACCCTCCCAACCTGGCAGATGAGGTTCCACCACCCCTTCAGCGGGGCATCACTGCTCCATGGCCTCACTCCTGCTGCACGGCGACCTCGACCACCCGGCCCGGCTGACCGTCGCCGACCTGCGGCGCCGGCCGCAGCACCGCGCCAGGGTCGTCTTCGACTGCGCGACGAACGGCCCGCAGCACCACGTCTTCGAGGGCGCTCTGCTGCGGGACGTCATCGCCGGCGCCGGCCCCGTCTTCGACGCCCGCCGCCGCAAGGACCGCAGCCGCTACCTCCTCGCGGTCAGCGGCGGCGACGGCCACCACACCGTCCTGTCCTGGGCCGAACTGGACGACGACTTCTGCGGAAGCCCGGTCCTGCTGGCCACCCGCCTCGACGGCGAGGACCTCGACGGCCCGGGCAGCCAGCTGGTCGTCCCGACCGACCGCTGCGGCGCCCGCTACGTCAGCGCGGTGACCCACGTCTGGTTCGGCACCCTGGACGTCCCGGCGCTGATCGGGGTCTGAAAACACGCCCCTCCTCCACCCCCGCGCACACCGTCACCCTGCGCCACCGCTCGCTACGATCAGCGACGACGACTGGTCGGACGGGTCGAGAGGCGGACGGACGATGATGGTGCGAACGGCACGACGCGCGGGGAAGGCCCTGGGGGCGTGCGCGGCGGCGGCGCTGCTGGCCCTGGCCACCCCGGCGGGCACCGCGCAGGCGGCGGAGGGGGTCCTGGAACTCGACGGGACGGAACATGAGGACCCGTCGGGCTGCTACCGGCTGGGCGACTTCGCGCCCCCGAAGGTCGCCAACCACACGGACGGGACGGCGTGGGTGTGGTCCGGTCCGGACTGCGACGGCCAGGTGACGCAGCAGATCGATCCCGGCCAGACCGCCATCGCGCGCGGCCGGAGCCTCTACATCGAATGAGGGTCCCGGCCGCGCCCCGGCGGGCCCTATGCGGCCTGGAGGGAGACCTCGGTCGACTTGATCAGGGCGACGACGGAGGAGCCGGCGGCCAGGCCGAGCGCGTCGACGGCGTCGGCGGTGATCGCGGCGGTCAGCCCGCCGCCGTTCACGTCCACCTTCACGGAGGCCATGGCCGGACCGGTGGCGACGTCCACGACGGTGCCGGGGATCTGGTTGCGGATGGACAGCCCCTCGACGGCCCCGGTGGCCAGCGCCACCTCGGTCGCCTTGACCAGAGCCCTCACGGAGGAACCGGCGGCCAGTCCCAGCTCCTTGACGGCGTCGACGGTGATGGCGGCGGTGATGTCCTGGCCGCCGTCGAGACGGACCTTGACCGTCGCCATGGCCTCACCGGCGGTGATGGCGGTGACGGTTCCGGCGATCTGGTTGCGGATGCTCAGGCTCATGGGTGGCTCGACCTCTTACGTAGTCACTTCGCACGGTCCGGGAAGAACCGCGCGGGACCGACCGTATGACCGGTTCGATCATCGCGCCGGAAGCCCCTCGCATCCACCAGCCAGAACCACCCGTGCGCCTCGCCCCTGCCACGACAGGCACGCCGGGCCCGCACGCCGGGGCACAACAGCCCCCGCCCGAAGCCCGGTTGGAGGCTAGCGCGGCCTGACGGCGGCGACGGCGACGGCCGGCTCGGGCCGCCGTCCGGCCATACGGCACCCGAGGCACTCGGCGTGGCCCTCGCGCGCGGCGTGGTCGCGGACCCCCATGGGCCAGTGTGCCCGCGGGCGCGGGCCGGGCCCCTTGCCCCAGCCGGCCAGGTGGAGAACCCAGGTCAGCACGGCGGCCGCCGCCATGACGGCCGCCCCGATCCATATCCCGGGCGTCCAGCCGCACACCCCCAGACCGATCACCCCCGCCCCCACGGCGGCGACGGCGGTCCCCGCCCATCCGGCGACCGTGTGGCCCTCGTCGTATCCGTGCGCGCTCATACGTCACCCCTGTCGACCGACCTATGATGTCTTAGTCAGTAAGCAATTTATCTTAGGCACTAAGGGATTTTCAATGGAGGGCACACCCCGCCCCGACGCGTCCGTTCCGGCCGCGATCAGCGCGATGGACGACCTGATCGCGACGAGCATGGTGGCCCAGCAGGAGTTCGCCCGGAACCTGGGCCTGAGCCCCACGGACCTCATCTGCTTCGCGTACGTCCTCCAGGCCGGGGACACCCCCGTCAGCGCCGGCGACCTCGCCGCCCGCGCGCACGTCACCACCGGCGCCGTGACCGGCATCGTCAACCGGCTGGAGCGCGGCGGGTACGTGACCCGGCAGCCCGACCCCGCCGACGGCCGCCGCGTACGCGTGGTCGCCGTGCCCGAGGCGGCGCAGCGCGTCCGGGCGGTCTACGAGCCGTACTACGCACTCCTCGCGCAGCTGTTCGCGACGTACAGCCCGGACGAAGTGGCGGTCCTGAACGACTGGTTCACCCGCGCGGGCGCCCTGGCGGCCGCCTACCTCGCCGACTCCTGCGGCCCCTGACCCGCCCTCCCCCGCGTGGCGTTCACTTCCAGCCCATTGCAACGAACACCTCTCGCTCGTTGCATTAAATCCCAGGCTCACTGCAACGATTTAACGCATCTGACCTCTACATATTCCATCCACTGGCGACTTCGCTGTTGCCAGCCTCCTGAACGCAACATAGCGTTTCTCATGTCGGAAACGCCGATGAACGAACGCCGAGCGCAGGAGACCACGATGCAGAAGTTCGCCACCACCGCCCCCGTCTCGGCCGTCCTCGACATCCCGGCCGGACGCATCCAGCTCATCGCCGCCGACCGCGCCGACACCACCGTCGAGGTCCGCCCCGCCAACCCGTCCAAGAGCCGCGACGTGAAGGCGGCGGAACAGATCACGGTCGACTTCCGGGAGGGCGTCCTGCGCGTCGCGGCCGCCCCTGCCAAGAACCGCCTGCTGGGCAACTCCGGCGCCGTCGAGGTGACCGTCCAGCTGCCCGCCGGCTCCCGCGTCGAGGCGAAGGCGGCCGCCGCCGACCTCCGGGGCGTCGGACGGCTCGGCGACGTCGTCTTCGACGGCGCGCAGGCCCAGGTCAAGCTGGACGAGACGGCCTCCGCCCGGCTGACCGTCCAGGCCGGTGACGTCGCCCTCGGCCGCGTCGGCGGCCCGGCGGAGGTCAGCACCCAGAAGGGCGACATCACCATCGCCGAGGCCGTCCGGGGCACGGTCACCCTCACCACCCAGCACGGCGACATCTCGGTCGGCGCCGCCCGCGGGGTCTCCGCCACCCTGGACGCCGGTACGGGCTACGGCCGGATCGGCAACGCGCTGAACAACACCGACGGCCCGGCGGCCGCCCTCACCATCCGGGCGACCACCTCGTACGGCGACATCAACGCCCGCAGCATCTGAACCGGCTGCCGGGTCGACGGGAGCGGGGTGGCGAACCCCGTCACCGGCTGATCCGGTCCACCCCGACGCCGGAGATCCGCCCGAGGCCGTCGAACCCCACCTCGACGGCGTTCCCGTCCGGCAGCTCGGCCACGATCCGCCCGCCCCCGTCCTCGGTCCGGTACGGCACCCCGTGGTGCTCGAAGAACCCGCGGACCACCTGCGGTGCCGAGTGGCCGATCAGCCCGGCACCCGTGAGCAGCACCCGCGGCAGGGCCACCGGCTCCAGAGCGGCGCGCGGGACCCGCGGGTCGTCGGGCAGGAAGTACACCCGGGTACCCGGCCCCGCCATCTGCCCCAGGTAGCCGGGAGCCCCGACCACACCCATCCCGGTGAAGGCGAGCATCTCGGCGGCGCGGTCCGGGTCGTCGAACCCGGCGAGATCGACGACCTCGGCGGCCAGTTCGGGGATCCCGTGCGCCCGCCCGTACCGCTCGACGGCCTCCGTCAGGGCGACCACCTCCTCACCCCGCCACCCCGGGTTGGCCCAGCCCCACATCCAGGAGCGCTCGTCCCTGTCGTAGGTGCCGAGCACGGCCACCCGCAGCTCCAGCCCGCCCTGCTGGTAGGTGCAGGAGGACAACTCGGCGGTCCAGGGACCGCCGGGCAGGAAGGAGCCGAGCACGTGGAGCTGCTCCGCACCCCAGGCGGCATGCCGCTCGGCCTCGGACAGAAACGCATCACTGAACCGGTTCGTCATGCGCCGAACCCTACGAACCCCGGCCGCCGCTGCTCCGGCCGGGGGAACGACGGGCCCTCAGGAGAACTTCGGCATCTCCCCGACCCGCGTGTCCATGTCGATCACGGCGAACGCCGCGCCCTGCGGGTCGCCGAGCGCGGCGAAGCGGCCGAAGGGGCTGTCCATGGGGCCGAAGTACAGCTGCCCGCCGCGCGCCTTCGTCTTCTCCACCGCCAGGTCGCAGTTCGGGACGCCGAAGTAGACCTGGACATAGGACGGGACCTGCGGCGGGAACTCCTCGCCCATCTTCATCCGGCCCAGCACCGGATGGTCGGCGCCGCCCACGCTGAAGACCTTGAAGTCCATCCCGGCCGCCGCCTGGTCGCCGGACCCGCTACCGCCGGTGTCCATCTGCCGCGACTCGTACGGGAAGACGCGCTCCAGGAACGGGTCGGCCTTGCCGGGCTCGCGGGTGTAGACCTCGGCCCAGGCGTACGAACCCGCCTCACCCAGCTTCTCGAAGCCCTTGTGCTCACCCGGCTGCCAGACGCCGAAGACCGCGCCGCTGGGTTCTTTGGCGATCGCCATCGTGCCGAACGTACCGACCCGCATCGGCTCCATCATCAGCGTGCCGCCCGCGGCCTTGATCTTCTCGGCGGTGGCGGTGGCGTCGTCCGAGGCGAAGTACAGGCACCACTGGGACGGCGCGTCGGCGCCCGGCATCGGCGGGACGACGGCCGCGACCGCCTTCCCGTCGGAGTAGGCCTGCGTGTAGTTGCCGTACTCGCTGCTGGCTTCGCCGAAGGTCCAGCCCAGTACGTCGGCGTAGAACTCCTTGGCGGCCTCCACGTCGGTGAACATCGCATCCACCCAACAGGGGGTGCCTTCCGGGAACTCGGCCATGGTCGCTCGACTCCTGTGTCGTCCGTCATCCGTCTGTCATCCGGCCCGTGCGTGCCTCCCACGCTAGGGCGGGGGTCTGACAACCGCGCGCCGAACGGGCGCGGGGCCCGGTCCCGGGGGAGGCTGGGGGCATGGACGAGATCACCATCCGGCTCGCACAGGACCCGGAGGCCGACGCCCTCCTCGGCCGCAGCCCGCTGGCGGCACTCACCGGGATGCTGCTGGACCAGCAGGTGCCGATGGAATGGGCGTTCTCCGGCCCGTGGACGATCGCGCAGCGCCTCGGCGCCGACGACCTGGACGCCCACGCCATCGCCGCGTACGACCCGGAGGCCTTCGCCGCGCTGCTGTCGCGGAAGCCGGCGGTGCACCGGTACCCGGGGTCGATGGCGAAGCGGATCCAGCAGCTCTGCGCGTACCTGGTGGAGCACTACGCGGGGGACGCGGAGGCGGTCTGGGCGGACGCGGAGACGGGGGCGGAACTGCTGGCCCGGCTGAAGGCGCTCCCGGGGTTCGGGGAGCAGAAGGCGCAGATCTTCCTGGCGCTGCTGGGAAAGCGGTACGGGGTCCGGCCGAAGGGGTGGCGGGAGGCGGCGGGCGGGTACGGCCCCGCGAACGTCTACCGCTCGGCGGCGGACATCACGGGCCCGGAGTCCCTGGCGAAGGTCCGCGAGTACAAACAGGCCGCGAAGGCCGCCGCCAAGGCATCCGCCAAGGCCCCCGGCGGCTCGTAGGACCCGTACCGCTGCGCGGAGCGTCCCGCCGCGCAGCGGACAGCCGCAGGACGTCCTCTCCTACGCCGGCAGCGCCACCCTGGCCGGGCCCTTGCTGCGCAGCGCCGACGCGTAGACCTCGTCGGCGTCCAGCCGCCGCAGTTCCTCCGCGATCAGCTCCGCCGTGCTGCGGATCTTGAGGGCGACCTTCCGGTCCGGCCAGCCCGGCAGGACCAGCGTGGCCAGCGATCCGGTGGGCCGGTCCACCACGACCTCCCCCGCGGAGGTCTCCAGCCGCACCCGGGTGATGACCGGGCCGTCGGTGGCCACCCGGGCCACCTGCACGCCGAGGCGGTCCTCCAGCCAGCGCGCCAGCAGCTCGGCACTGGCGTTGTCGGCCTCGCTCTCCACCGCCGCCGCGGTCACCGGCAGGGTCCTCTGGTCGAAGGCGCAGGCCAGCAGCGAGCGCCACGGCGTGAGCCGGGTCCAGGCCAGGTCGGTGTCACCGGGGGCGTACGCCGCCGCGCGGTCGGCCAGGACGCCCACCGGGTCCGCCGCCGCCTGGGCGTCGGTGATCCGGCGCTGCGCCAGCGCGCCCAGGTCGTCGCGGGCGGGGTCGGCGGGGGCGTCGGCCGGCCACCAGGCGACCACCGGCGCGTCCGGCACCAGCAGCGGCAGCACGATCGAGCCGGCCTGGGTGGTGAGTTCCCCGTGCAGGCGCAGGATGACGATCTCCCCGGACCCCGCGTCCGAGCCCACCCGCAGCTCGGCGTCCAGCCGGGTGCGCCGGCGCCGCCGGTGGGTCCGCTTGATCACCGCGATGATCCGGCAGGGGTGCTCGCGCGAGGCCTCGGAGGCCGCGCGTACGGCGTCGTAGGCGTTCTCCTCGTCGGTGACCACGACGAGCGTGAGCACGAGCCCCATCGTGGGGCTGCCCACGGCGCGCCGGGCCGCCAGCAGGGCCCGGTCTATCTTGCTGGACGTGGTGTCGGTCAATTCGGTCCGCATGGATACGAGTCTGTCAGCGGCTGCCGTAACGCGGACAACCGGTTCGCTTGATTCCCCCTGGACTTCAACGCCGCCGACGGGCCGTGCCGAAGAGCGAGCGGGAGATCTCGCGCCCCAGCTGCGTACCGACCGAGCGGGCCAGTGAGCGGAACAGTCCGCTGCCGACGACCTGTTGGGCCAGCGAGGGTTCCGGTTTCGGGGCGCTGCGCGTGGCCCGCTCCGCCGCCTTGGCCTGCTTGTCGGCCTCCGCCGCCGCGGCGGCGGCCTCCGCCTCGGCCTCGGCGGCGGCCTGTTCGGCGGTGATCTTCTCGTACGCCGACTCCCGGTCGACGGGCTCCGCGTAACGGGAGTACAGGAGCGAGGCCTTGACCGCGGCGTCGAGGGCCGCCGGGTCGACCGGTCCCATCAGTGACTGCGGGGCGCGCAGCCGGGTGGCGGCGACGGGGGTGGGGGCACCGGTCTCGCTGAGTACGGTGACGACGGCTTCGCCGGTGCCGAGCCCGGTGAGCAGCTCTTCGAGGTCGTAGGGGGAGTTGGGGAAGGTCCGTACGGTGGCCTTGAGGGCCTTGGCGTCGTCGGGGGTGAAGGCGCGCAGCGCGTGCTGGACGCGGTTGCCGAGCTGGGCCAGGACGTCGGCGGGGACGTCCTTCGGGGTCTGGGTGACGAAGAAGACGCCGATCCCCTTCGAGCGGATCAGCCGCACGGTCTGGGTGATGGATTCCAGGAAGGCTTTCGAGGCCCCGTTGAAGAGGAGGTGCGCCTCGTCGAAGAAGAAGACCAGTTTGGGCCGCTCCAGATCACCGACTTCCGGGAGGTCTGCGTAGAGGTCGGCGAGCAGCCACATGAGAAATGTAGAGAAAAGCTGCGGTTTGTCCTGTACGGCGGGAAGTTCCAGTACGGAAATCAGCCCGCGCCCGTCCGGAGCCGTTCGCAGGAATTCACTGGTGTCGAATTCCGGTTCGCCGAAGAATTCCGAGGCACCCTGCTGCTCGAATGCGGTGAGTGCCCGCAGGATCACCCCGGCGGTGACGGTGGAGAGCCCGCCGATCCCCTTCAGCTCCGACTTCCCCTTGTCGGAGACGAGGAAGGCGACGACGGCCCGCAGGTCCTTGAGGTCGATCAGCTCCAGGCCCTTGGAGTCCGCGTAATGGAAGATCAGGCCGAGCGACTGCTCCTGCGTCTGGTTCAGCTGGAGCACCTTCGACATCAGCACCGGCCCGAACGCGGTCACGCTCGCCCGGACCGGGATCCCGGGGCCGATCCCGCCGAGCGAGTAGAACTCGGCGGGGAAGCCCGCGGGCTCCCAGGCCTGGCCGACGTCCCGCGCCCGCTCCTCGGTCCGCCCGCCCGGCACGCCGGGGGCGGAGATCCCCGAGACGTCACCCTTGATGTCGGCGAGGAAGACGGGCACCCCGTTGGCGGAGAGCTGCTCGGCGATCAGCTGGAGGGTCTTGGTCTTGCCCGTGCCGGTGGCGCCGGCGACGAGCCCGTGGCGGTTGAGCATCGACAGCGGGACGCGGATCTGCCGGCCCGGCAGGCAGGCCCCGTCCCAGAGCAGGGCCCCCAGCTCCAGCGCGGGCCCGGTGAAGGCGTAGCCGGCGGCGATCGCGGCGGCCGGACCGTCCGGCTCCGTTTGTCCCTCCGCGGCGGCGGCCGGCTCGGGCGGGTCGGTGCTCTGGCTCATGCGTCACTCCCGGAATAGCCCTGTGTGCCACTTTTGCACCGCTGGAGCGAGGCTGCGCCCGGAGGCACCGGCCCGGTAGGCTTTCCGTGTGATCTTCAAGCGCATCGGTAGCGG
>NZ_JZWV01000611.1 GCF_000966975.1 Streptomyces katrae
ATCGGTAGCGGACGGCCGTACCCCGACCACGGCAGGGAAACCACCCGGCAGTGGGCGGACGTCGCCCCGCGCCCGGTCCGGCTGGACCAGCTCGTGACGACCAAGGGACAGCTGGACCTGGAGACGCTTCTCGCCGAGGACTCGACCTTCTACGGCGACCTCTTCGCGCACGTCGTGAAGTGGCAGGGCGACCTGTACCTGGAGGACGGGCTGCACCGCGCCGTGCGCGCGGCCCTCCAGCAGCGCCAGGTGCTGCACGCGCGCGTCCTCGAAATGGACTGACCGGGGGACTCGACGGGGCGCCGGTTGCGCCTTTCGGGTCTGCCTTACCCGATCAACAGATCATTTAGTAGGCATCGTTCCGGTACGGCACTACGCTGCGCCCATGAGCATGCTCACTCCCCCCGGCATGGGCGGAAAGTACCGCGTCACGGGGACCGCCTACCCCCGCATGAGCCGGCCGCGGCGACGTCGGAAGCTCGTGTTCGCCCTGCTCGGATCGGTCCTCGCGCTGGCGCTGCTCGGCTATGGGGCGCTGCAGCTCATCGACGTGTTCCGGGGTGACAGCGGCAAGCACAACGCCGCCGCCAAGGACTGCCCGACCGGGGCCGCCTCCGCCACCCCCGCCGGGGCCGCGAACCCCGGCCCGGCGGCCTCCGGCGCCCCCGCGGCCGTCCTGCCGCAGCCCGGCCAGATCACCGTCAACGTCTACAACGCCACCCCCCGCGCGGGCCTCGCCAAGGCCGTCGGCGACGAGCTGAAGAAGCGCGGGTTCACGATCGGCCACGTCGGCAACGCCCCCGCCGACTTCGACAAGAAGGTGCCCGGGCCCGGGATACTGCTGGGCTCCCCGCGCACCGACAAGGCCGCGTACTCCGTCCTCGGCGCCCAGCTCGCCGGCGTCACCCAGCAGACCGACACCCGCGAGGGCGCGGACATCGACCTGATCCTGGGCGACTCCTTCAAGGAGCTGAACAAGAAGGAGGACGCGGACAAGGCGCTGGCCGTCCTGGCCAACCCCGCGCCCGCGCCCTCCCCGAAGAAGTGCTGAGAGGCGGACCGCTCCGCTACTCGGCCGAGCCGTACATGCGGTCGCCCGCGTCGCCCAGGCCCGGCACGATGTAGCCGTGCTCGTTGAGCCGCTCGTCCACGGCGGCCGTCACGACCGTCACCGGCGTGCCCGCGAGCTCGCGCTCCATGACCTCGACGCCCTCGGGCGCGGCCAGCAGCACCACGGCGGTCACGTCGTCGGCGCCGCGCTTGATGAGCTCCTGGATCGCGGCGACCAGCGTGCCGCCGGTGGCCAGCATCGGGTCGACCACGTAGACCTGGCGCCCGGAGAGGTCCTCGGGCATGCGCGTCGCGTACGTGGAGGCCTCCAGGGTCTCCTCGTTGCGGACCATGCCCAGGAAGCCCACCTCCGCGGTCGGCAGCAGCCGGACCATGCCGTCCAGCATGCCGAGGCCGGCGCGCAGGATCGGGACGACCAGCGGGCGCGGGTGCGACAGCTTGACGCCGGTGGTCGGGCCGACCGGGGTCTCGATGTCGGACTGCTCGGTGCGCACGTCGCGGGTGGCCTCGTACGCGAGGAGCGTCACCAGCTCGTCCGCGAGCCGCCGGAACGTGGGGGAGTCGGTGCGCTTGTCGCGCAGCGCGGTGAGTTTGTGCGCCACCAAGGGGTGATCGACGACCTGCAAACGCACAACATCCTCCAAGACTCAGCCGGGCTTCGACCTGCGATCTGCGACCTGCGACCCTGCTACCTGCGAAAAACGGCCGCCTGTTCGCGACCTGCTGCCAAAAGGCTACGCGGTGGAACGGGCGCGGCGCGTCCCGCGCGCGCCCGCCGCCCTTCCGGATGCGGGCCACGGCGCCGCCGGGCACCCTGGACGGATGAGCAACGGCCAGGGCAGCCGGGGAAGCGGCGGAGCGAGTGGCGGGGCCGGCGGCGGACCGGTGATCGCCGCCGTCGACGGATCCGACCACAGCCTGAGCGCCCTGGAATGGGCCCGCGAGGCCGCCCTGCGCCACGGCACCGCGCTGATGGTGGCGCACGTCCTGCCCGATGCCTCCCAGCTGTACGCCGGCCGCCGCTCGGCCCTGCACGACCCGAACGAACCCAAGGAGTACGCCGACCCCGTCGGCGACCGCGTCCGCGCCCTGCTGGAATCGGGCCCGGAGCTGCCCGCGGAGGTCCGCTACGAGGCCCTGGAGGGCTCCGTGCCCGAGGCGCTGCGGGCCGTCAGCGCGGAGCAGGCGCCGCTGATGCTGGTCATGGGCTCCCGGGGGCGCGGCGGGTTCGCCGCGCTGCTGCTCGGGTCCAGCAGCCGGGCGGTGGCCGGCACCGCGTCCTGCCCGGTGGTGGTGGTCCCGCACGAGGGGAGGGCGGCGGAGGACCCCGAGGGGGCTTCGGCCGGGCGGGTGGTGCTGGGGCTGCACGCCGCCGAGACCCCCGAGGACGTACTGGCCTTCGCGTTCGCGGAAGCGGCCGCACGGGGGACCACCGTCCAGGTGGTCTCGGCGTACGCCCTGCCGCCCGGTCCGATGACGGTGATCGACAGCCCGTTCGCGGTGATCCCGCCCGAGGCCCTGGCCGACGGGGCGGACGGGGTGCCGGCCGAACGGGAGACGCTGCGGGCCCAGAACGAGCGGCTGGCCCCGCTGCGGGCCCGCTACCCGGACGTGCCGGTCGAGCAGGCCGTCGTGCCCGGGGACCCGGCGGGGCGGCTGGTGGAGGCGTCCCGGTCGGCCGCACTGGTCGTGGTGGGCCGCCACCATCCGCGCCGGCGGTCCCTGCTGATCGGCTCGGTGGCGCACGCCCTCCTGCAGCACGCGCACGGGCCGGTGGCCGTCGTGCCGACCCTGCACGACGACGGCGCCGCCTGAGGCCATCGGCCGGATCCGGACACCCGGTGTGAGCTGACCCTTCAGCCGGCCCCCTCCCTGACCTGCGCCGATCCGGGAGGGGGTGGCATCAAACGCCCCGACGGGGGGAAGGTGGGAGCGGGGGGTCTGCTTCGCGCCGGCGGAGGAGGACGACCGGACCAGCCTGGGGTGGTGCCGATGCCCAAGACGCAGCCCGTGAACGACGGCAAGGGAAGCGAGGCGGACGACCCGCCGGAGACGGCGGCGCAGCGCAGGGCGCGACGCGCGCAGTTCCTGCGCGACCTGATGGAGGCCCGGGCGCTGCGCGACCGGGTGCAGCCGCGGCGTGCCCGGGCGGCCCGGATGCGCCAGCAGATGCGGATGCGTACGTTCCGTTGGTGAGGGGCACGATGCCCACGGCGGGTACCGGCCCCTGACCGGCCCTCCGCCCGGCGCCGCGACACGGCCGCCGTGCGGAAGACCTCTCGCAAAGCCGCTGTTTCTGCCACGATGCCGATTGGGCGGGGTGCGAACAGCTTGTGTCAGGACCGTTCACACCCCAACCTCCGGCCGGGGGGACCTCCAACCGGCACGCCTATGACCAGTGGGAGAGTCACGGTGTATTTCGCCGCACTGCTCGCGCGCACCGAAGACGGGTGGGAAGCGAGCGACCTGGAACTCGACGACGTCGAGTCCCTCAGCGATCTGATCGATCTCGCACGTTCCGCCGCTGTCGACGACGACACGGTGGTCGCCCTCATCGAGCAGGAGGACGCCTGGTTCGGCGTCATCCGCGTGGATGGAGAGGAGGACCCCCGGTACTTCGTGTCGAACGCCTCCGCCGCCGACCGGAGCTCCTACGGATCGATGCTGACCAAGGAGCTGCTGGGCAGCGTCGACGAGGACGACGATCTCGACGAACTGGACCTGGACGGCACCGAGGACGGGGAGGACGAGCCCGTGGCCTCCTACACGGACGAGGAAGACGACGCGGACGGCACCCGGACGGGATCCGGCGCCGAGCCGGTGCCGGCCGGCCCGCTCGGCGACCCCCGGCTCCTGGACGACCTCGGCGTCGGCCACAAGGAGCTGATGTCCCTGGACGGGGACGCCCTGGCGGAGATCGCCGACGCGCTCGGCGCCACCGAGGTACTGGAGGCCGTCCGCTAGTGATAGCCGCGCACGACCTCACGTACGGCACGCGGGACCCGCACGGCTCCGGTACCGGCCCCGACCCGGTACGGGATCCGTGGCGGGAACCCATGCGCCTGGCACTGCGGGAGGCGGCCCTGGCGGTGCCGGCCGGCGACGTGCCGGTCGGTGCCGTCGTCCTCGGACCGGACGGGGACCTCCTCTCCACCGGGCACAACGAACGGGAGGCCGTCGGAGATCCCACGGCGCACGCCGAGGTGCTGGCGCTGCGCCGGGCGGCCGCCCGGCTCGGGGAGTGGCGGCTCACGGGGTGCACCCTGGTGGTCACTCTGGAGCCGTGCGTGATGTGCGCGGGCGCGCTCGTCCAGTCCCGCGTGGCCCGGGTCGTCTACGGCGCGGGGGACGAGAAGGCGGGCGCGGCGGGGTCGCTGTGGGACCTCGTACGGGACCGCAGGCTCAACCACCGGCCGGAGGTGGTCCGCGGGGTGCTGGAAGCGGAGTGCGCGCGGCAGCTGACGGAGTTCTTCCGCGAGCGGTGAGCAGGGAGTGAGGGGTGAGCAGGGCCACTCGGCCGGAAGTTGCGAAGCACTCCCCACCATCGGCTAGGATCTCTCTCGGTGGTGTGTCCGAGTGGCCGAAGGAGCTCGCCTCGAAAGCGAGTATGGGGCAACCCATCGGGGGTTCAAATCCCTCCACCACCGCTCTGGAAACGAGAGCCCCGGTTCGTACGAACCGGGGCTCTCGT
>NZ_JZWV01000612.1 GCF_000966975.1 Streptomyces katrae
TCGTACGAACCGGGGCTCTCGTGCGTGCCCGCCGTGACCGGCGGCGGGCTCGGCCGTTGGACACGGCATGACCAAGACCCAGCGCATCCTCGCCGCCTTCGCCCTCGCGGGGGCCGCCGCGGGCCTCGCCGCACCTGCCGCCTCCGCCGCGCCGGCCGCCCCGCTCACCCTCCCGGACCTGCCCCAGGCCGCTCCGGGCATGCCCGCGGGCGCCATGCCGGGCTCCGTCCAGGACATCGGGGCGAAGGTCAGCGAAGGGGCCAACCAGCTCAACCAGCTGATGACGCTGCCGGACCAGCTCCAGCCCGTGATCGCCCCCGTGGCCCCCCTGGTCGACCTGCTGGGCGCCGTCCAGTAGCCGCCGGCCCCCCGCCCCGCCCC
>NZ_JZWV01000613.1 GCF_000966975.1 Streptomyces katrae
GACCGGAGCCGGGGCCTTCCACGCGGACGGGGGAAGTGACGTCGGGGGGACAAAGTCACCTCCCCCGGTGAGGACGGAACCTGCCAGCCCGGGCCGCGGTCAGGGGGGAAGCCCGCGGCCCGGACCCCGCAGTGAGGTCCTGTCCCTCACCCACCGGTTTCCTGCCAGAACCGGTGGGCTCGTGTTCCATCCTGCCCCTCCCCCGACCGGACACCCAGCGGCAAAGGGCCCCTGCGACAGGGTCATTGGTCCTTAAAGGACAGGTGAGTGTCCAAACCTGACCGGTTAGACTCGCCCGACTTCGCAGTACCGGTTGGGGAGGCCGACACCGCTCATGGACACCAAGAAGCTCATCACGGGCGCCCTCACGGTGTTCGTCCTCTTCGTGATCATCACCCAGCCCAAGCGGGCGGCGGAGATGGTCGGAATAGGCTTCCAGGGCATATCGGATGCCGCCTCCGGCATCGGCCAGTTCATCACCGAACTGGTGACCTGAGCCCGTACGCCGAAGCGATTTCCGGTCATCCAGGCCCCCCACTCCGCCGGTGGGGGGCCTTTCGCGTTCCCCTTCACGTTCCTCTACGCGTTCTTACCGGTAAAAAGAATACCCCTAAATGCCCAACTTGCCCTCAACACGGCTATATACGGTGCTTGCACACAGTGCACATCTCTTGTGATGCTATGACCGCTTTTGACTGATGAGACGGATGAGTTGACCGAAGGGGTGGCGTGACAGTGCCGGCCAGTACTGCGCCTCAGGTGCCTCCCCAGCAGGACCCCCGGCAGGATCCGCCGCACGAGACCCCCGCGCACGAGGTCCCCGCGCACGGGGCTCCGCCGCACGAGGCTCCGCTGCACGAGGCTCCGCCGCAGGGCACCCCGGCGCACGGGGCCCCGGCCGGACTCCAGGAGCCCGCCGCGCCCGCGCCGCGGCCGCAGAGCCGGGGTGCCGACACCCGGGCCCTGACGCAGGTGCTCTTCGGCCAGCTGAAGGGCCTGGAGCCGGGCACCAGCGAGCACAACCGGGTGCGCGGGGCCCTGATCGAGGCCAACCTCCCGCTGGTGCGCTACGCGGCCGCCCGCTTCCGCAGCCGCAACGAGCCGATGGAGGACGTGGTCCAGGTCGGCACCATCGGCCTGATCAACGCGATCGACCGGTTCGACCCCGAGCGCGGGGTCCAGTTCCCCACCTTCGCCATGCCGACGGTCGTGGGCGAGATCAAACGATACTTCCGGGACAACGTCCGCACCGTGCACGTCCCGCGCCGCCTCCACGAGCTGTGGGTGCAGGTCAACGCCGCCACCGAGGACCTCACCACCCTCCACGGCCGCACCCCCACCACCCCCGAGATCGCCGAGCGGCTGCGGATCAGCGAGGACGAGGTGCTCTCCTGCATCGAGGCCGGCCGCAGCTACCACGCGACCTCCCTGGAGGCCGCCCAGGAGGGCGACGGGATGCCCGGCCTGCTCGACCGGCTCGGGTACGAGGACCCCGAGCTGGCCGGCGTCGAGCACCGGGACCTCGTCCGCCACCTGCTCGTACAACTGCCCGAGCGGGAGCAGCGGATCCTCCTGCTGCGCTACTACAACAACCTGACGCAGTCGCAGATCAGCGCCGAGCTCGGGGTGTCCCAGATGCACGTCTCACGGCTGCTCGCGCGCAGCTTCGCCCGTCTGAGATCCGCAAACAGGATCGAGGCGTAACCGGATCGGGTGGAGCCCGGCCCGCGATTCCCTACAGAACCGGCTCATTCCGCTCGGTCGGTCGTCTGTCGCTGGAGATACTTGTCGACATGACGCTACAGCGTGTTGCCGACATGTGACATTCTGCTGGAACCGCGTTTGCCGCAGCCCCGCCTCCGGTATTCAGGTGGAGGCTGCGTTCCTCCGACGGGACGCGCCGATACGCGACCGTCCGCGACCTCAAGGGGGTGGCATGTCCGTAGACCAGGGCAGCTCCAAGGTGCTCACGCTCGTCGAGCGTGAGCTGCCGGCAGTGGCCGACCGCTCGGAAGCCATCGACACCCGCACCCTCTCCCGCTCCCTCTTCCAGCGACTCGCCACCCTGGACCCGGACAGCCCCGAACGGGCGTACGTACGCGACACCCTGATCGAGCTGAACCTGCCGCTGGTGCGCTATGCCGCGGCCCGCTTCCGCAGCCGCAACGAGCCGATGGAGGACATCGTCCAGGTCGGCACGATCGGCCTGATCAAGGCGATCGACCGGTTCGACTGCGAACGCGGAGTCGAGTTCCCGACGTTCGCGATGCCGACCGTCGTGGGCGAGATCAAACGATTCTTTAGGGACACTTCCTGGTCCGTCCGCGTCCCGCGCCGGCTCCAGGAACTGCGCCTCGCGCTGACCAAGGCCAGCGACGAACTCGCCCAGCGCCTGGACCGGTCCCCGACCGTGCCGGAGCTGGCGGCGGTCCTCGGCGTCAGCGAGGAGGAGGTCGTCGACGGCCTCGCCGTCGGCAACGCCTACACCGCCTCCTCGCTCGACTCCCCCTCCCCGGAGGACGAGGGCGGCGAGGGCTCCCTCGCCGACCGGCTCGGGTACGAGGACAGCGCACTGGAGGGCGTCGAGTACCGCGAGTCGCTCAAGCCGCTGCTGGCCAAACTCCCGCCCAGGGAGCGGCAGATCATCATGCTGCGGTTCTTCGCCAACATGACCCAGTCGCAGATCGGCGAGGAGGTCGGCATCTCCCAGATGCACGTCTCCCAGATGCACGTCTCCCGGCTGCTGACGCGGACGCTGGCGCAGCTGCGCACCGGCCTGATCGGCGAGTAGTCCCGGCCACCACCGGCCACGGGGTTCACATTTGACATTGCGTCAGCAACACTGGCGCGATGCGAACGGGATCCCGTACGGCGCGCACCCTCGCCCTGGCCCTGTGCTGCACGGCCGCCGCCGCCCTCACCGGATGCGGCGGCCCGGCCCGCGACGGCTACGCCGCCGTGGGGGCCGCGGCCCCCGGGCCCGAGCGGGGCGCGGGGCAGAACGTACCGCCCCAGGGGAGGGTCGAGTTCCAGCCGATCGCGTCGGCGGGCTCGGCCCCTTCCGCGAGCGCCTCCGCCTCTACGACGCCCGGCGCGCCGGGGTCCCTGCCCGGCGGGGGCTCCGCCCAGGGCGGAGCGACGGCCACCGCCCAGGGCGGCTCCGACCCCGCCCCCGGCACCCCGCCGGCCCCGGGCACCCCCACGACCACCCCCGGCGCCGGG
>NZ_JZWV01000614.1 GCF_000966975.1 Streptomyces katrae
CCCCCCGTACACCTCACGCACGTACAGTCCGACCGTGGAAGAACAGAACCGGCACCCCGCCCCCCACCACCGCCCCGGCTCGCCCGTACGTTCCGGGATCCCCGAGCACGGCCGGATCCCCAAGTACTACGCCGTCAAGGCCCGTATCGCCGAGCTCCTCGACGAGCTCGGCGAAGGCGGGGTGCTGCCCACCGAGCGGGATCTCGCCGAGCGGTACGAGGTGGCCCGCGAGACCGTGCGGCAGGCGTTGCGGGAGCTGCTGCTGGAGGGCCGGCTCCGCCGGGCCGGACGGGGTACCGTCGTCGCCGGGCCCAAGCTGGAGCAGCCCCTCTCCCTCGCCAGCTACACCGAGGGCGTGCGCCGCCAGGGCCGCCGCCCGGGCCGTCACCTCATCGGCCTGGAACGTTTCCCCTGCCCGCCCGAACTCGCCCGCGGCATCGGCGCCGAGACCGGTGAACCCGTCTGGCACCTGGAGCGGGTGCTGCTCGCCGACGACGAGCGCGTCGGGCTGGAGAGCACGTACGTCCGGGTCGCCCGCGCGCCGCGCCTCGACGTCGATTTCCAGCCGGACTCCTCCTTCTACGGATACCTCCGCGACAGCCTCGGCATCTCCTTCGGCGACGCCGACGAGAAGCTGGAGACCGTCCTGGCCACCCCCCGCGAGGCCCTGCTGATCGGCACCCCGCCGGCCCTCCCGATGCTGCTCATCCACCGCTTCTCCCGGGATCAGGACGGCCTGCCGCTGGAACGGGTGCGTTCGCTCTACCGTGGCGACCGGTTCAGCTTCACTACCCGCCTGCGGCCCGAATAGCCCCGGGAGAAACGGAGGAACAGCACCAAAACCGACCAACCAAAATCACAGAACGGTAACGGGTCTAGTCCAAGCGTCGAGGGCTGTTCACCGGCCGGTCGCCCACCCGATCCTCCCGGGTCACGGACCGCCCCGACCGTGGACGCCGTGAGAGTCATAGTCGTCGGAGGCGGCGTGGTCGGCACCATGCACGCCTGGCAAGCAGTCCAACGCGGCCACGAGGTCGTCCAGATCGAGCGCGAAGCCGAGGCCCGCGGCGCCTCGCTGCGCAATTTCGGCCAGATCTGGGTCAGCGGCCGGGCCGGGGGCGAGGAGCTCGACACCGCCCTGCGGGCCCGCGAGCTCTGGGAGCGGATCGGCGCGGAGGTGCCCGGCCTGGGTTTCCGCGCCATCGGCTCCCTCACCCCCGTACGCAACGCCCGCGAGTACGCGGTCGCCGAGGCGGCCGCCGCCCGCCCCGACGCCGCCGCCCGCGGATACGAACTGGTCACCGCCGAAGAGGCGCGGGCCGTCAACCCCGCCCTGCGCGGAGCCTTCGAGGCCGCCCTGTGGTGCGAGCGCGACGCCGCCGTCGAACCCCGCACCGCCCAGCTCCACCTCCGCGAGGCCCTCCGCGCCTCCGGCCGCTACACCTTCCTGCCCGGCCGCGAGGTCCGCGACCTGGCCGGCCCGGCCGCCGTCCGCGACGACCACGGCCAGGTCCACCGCGGCGACGCCGTCGTTCTCGCCACCGGCGCCTGGCTCTCCGGTCTGGTCCGCGAGCTCGCCCCCGAACTGCCCGTGCGCCGCGTCCGGCTCCAGATGATGCAGACCGCCCCCCTCGGCGAGCCGCTCACCACCTCCGTCGCCGACGCCGACAGCTTCCGCTACTACCCCGCCTACCGGAGCGACGCCCTCGACGTCCTCAACGCCGAGCAGGCCCAGACGCCCGTCGCCGCCGCGCACAAGATGCAGCTGCTGATGGTCCAGCGGCAGGACGGCGGCCTGACCATCGGCGACACCCACGAGTACGAGCACCCCTTCGCCTTCGACACCCTCGAAGACCCCTACGACCACCTCACCGAGGTCGTCGAGTCCTTCCTGGGCCGCCCGCTGCCGAAGATCAGGCACCGCTGGGCGGGCGTGTACGCGCAGTGCACCGACACCAGCCGCGTGGTCCACCGCCAACAGGTCGGCGAAGGCGTCTGGCTCGTCACCGGACCGGGCGGCCGGGGCATGACCTGCTCGCCCGCCATCGCCGAAACCACCGCGAACGAACTGGGCTGGTGAGCCGCATGACCGACAGCAAGAGCAGGAACCTCGTCGTCCTCGACATGGCCGGCACCACCGTCGCCGACGGCGGCCTCGTCGAGCGCGCCTTCGAACGCGCCGCCGCGCACCTCGGCGTCGACCCCGGCACCCCCGGGCACGCCGAGAAGCTCCAGTACGTCCGCGACACCATGGGCGAGTCGAAGATCTCCGTCTTCCGCCACCTCTTCGGCACGGAGGAACGCGCCCGGCTCGCGAACTCCGCCTTCGAGCAGGCGTACGCGGAACTCGTCGACGGCGGCCTCGTCACCCCGGTCCCCGGCGCCCGCGAGACCATCGAGGCGCTCCGCGCCGACGGCCACACCGTCGTCCTGACCACCGGCTTCGCCCGCGTCACCCAGGACGCCATCCTCGACGCCCTCGGCTGGCGGGACCTGGCCGACCTCACCCTCTGCCCCGCCGACGCGGGCGGCCGCGGCCGGCCCTACCCCGACCTGGTGCTGGCCGCGTTCCTGCGCACCGGGGCCGTGGACGACGTACGCGAGACCGCCGTCGCCGGTGACACCGCCTACGACATGCTCAGCGGCCGCCGCGCCGGCGCCGGCATCGTCGCCGGCGTCCTCACCGGCGCCCACGACCGCACCGCGCTCACCGCGCACGGCGCCACGCACGTCCTCGACTCCGTCGCCGGACTCCCCGCCCTCCTCGCGGCACCGCGAACGGAGCCGTCGTGAGCGGCATCCGCTTCGACTCCGTATCGGTCGCCTACCACGGCACCACCGTCCTGGACTCCCTCGACCTGACCGTCGAACCCGGCGAGGTCATGGCCCTGCTCGGCCCCTCCGGCTCCGGCAAGACCACCGCCCTGCGCGCCGTCGCCGGCTTCGTCCGGCCCGTATCCGGACGGGTGCTGATCGGCGGCCGGGACGTCACCGCCCTGCCCCCGCACAAACGGGGCATCGGCATGGTCGTCCAGCAGTACGCGCTCTTCCCGCACCTGCGCGTCGAGGACAATGTCGCCTTCGGCCTGCGCGCCCAGAAGGCCCCCAGGGCCGGGATCCCCGCCCGGGTCACCGAGGCCCTGGAGATGACGGGCATGGCCGCCTACGCCAGGCGCTACCCGCGCGAGCTCTCCGGCGGACAGCAGCAGCGCGTGGCCATCGCCCGCGCCCTCGCCATCCGCCCCGGGGTCCTCCTGCTGGACGAGCCCCTCTCGGCGCTGGACGCGCAGCTGCGCTCCGGGATGCTGGCCGAACTGGCCCGGCTGCACCGCGAACTCCCCGACGTCTCCATCCTGTACGTCACCCACGACCAGGTCGAGGCCCTCACCCTCGCCGACCGGATCGCCGTCATGGACCGCGCCCGCCTCCAGGACTGCGGCACCCCGCAGCAGCTGTACCGGGCACCGCGTACGGAGTTCACCGCGTCCTTCGTCGGCAACGCCAACCTGCTCCCGGTGACGGTCGCCGACGCCGGCGCCGTCTTCGCGGGCCGCCCCCTGGACCTCGACACCGGACGCGCGGCCCCCGGCGCGACCGCCACCCTGTGCGTACGGCCGCACCTGCTGGGGCTCGGCGAGGGCCCCAACGCCCTGCGCGGCACCATCACCGAGGTGCAGTGGCGCGGCTCCACGCACCGGCTGTACGTCGACGTCGGCGGGCACCGCGTCAAGGCGGACCTCCCCGAGCTGCGGGAGACCCCGGCGCTGGGTGACGAGGTCACCCTCCACTTCGAGCCCCGCGACGCGGTGCTCCTGGCGGCGGGGGTCACCGATGCCTGAGGCCGCGCTCCGGCCGGCCGGCCCGGCGCCGACCGGGACCCGGACCCCGTCCGAGCACCCCGATCCGCCCCGGGAGGCACCCCCCAAGACACCCCCGCGGGGAACCCGCAGCCTGCCCCGCGCCCTGTGGGCCCTGCCCCCCGTGGCCGTGCTCGGACTGGTCTTCCTCTACCCCCTGGCCCTGGTCGTCCGGCAGTCCCTCACCCCGGACAACGGCGGCGGCGCCTTCGACGCCTACTCGGCTGTCTTCGCCTCCCACGCCTTCCGCGAAGCCCTCGGCACCACCGTCTGGCTGGCCCTCGCCGCCACCGTCGGCTGCCTCCTCCTCGGCTTCACCCTGGCGCTGATCATCGCCTTCGTCCCCTTCCCCGGTGCCAAGGCCGTCGCCAGATTCATCGACGTCTTCCTCTCCTTCCCCTCCTTCCTCATCACCCTCGCCCTCCTCTTCATCTACGGCACCGTCGGCATGGCCAACGGCCTCTGGACGGACGCGTTCGGCGGCTCCGGAGGCCCGTTCCACTTCCTCACCACCCCCTGGGGCGTCCTCCTCGCGGAGATCACGTACTTCACCCCGTTCGTGATGCGCCCGCTGCTCGCCGCCTTCTCCCAGCTGGACACCGCCCAGCTGGAGGTCGCCGCCGGCCTCGGCGCCCGCCCCGCCCGGATCATCCGCCAGGTGATCCTCCCCGAGGCCCTCCCCGCCCTCGCGGCGGGCGGCAGCCTCGTCCTCGTCATGTGCCTCAACGAGTTCGGGATCGTGCTCTTCACCGGCGCCAAGGGCGTCACCACCCTCCCGATGCTCGTGTACGGCAAGGCGATCCTCGAGTCCGACTACCCGGCCGCCTGCGTGGCCGCCGTCGTCAACATCGCCATATCCATCGGCCTGTTCGGCCTCTACCGGGTGGTGGGCAAGCGTGCTGGTGCATAGCAAGGGCGGCCGCTGGGCCGCCTGGAGCCTGTTCGGGATCCTCTTCGTCCCCCTCTTCGCCCTGCCGCTCCTCGTGGTCGTGGCCGCCTCCTTCGCCACCCGCTGGTCCGGCGCCTTCCCCTCCGGCCCCACCACCGCGAACTACGCCTCCGCCGTCCAGGGCGAATCCCTCCAGGCCCTGACCACCTCCCTGGTCACCGCCCTGGCCGCGAGCCTCCTCGCGCTCACCGCCGGCACCTGGGCCGCCCTGGCCGCCGCCGCGCTCGGCAGGCGCGGCAAGCGCGTCCTGGACGCGCTGTTCATGCTGCCCGTCGCCGTGCCGTCCGTGGTCGTCGGCCTCGCCGTCCTCGTCGCGTTCAGCCGGCCCCCGCTGCTGCTCAACGGCACGAGCACGATCGTGGTCCTGGCGCACGCCATTCTTGTCACGGCGTTCGCCCACCAGTCGGTTTCCGCCGCCATAGTGCGTCTCGACCCCGCGTACGAGCAGGCGGCCGCCTCCCTGGGAGCCCGTCCCGCGTACGTCCTGTGGCGGGTCAGGATCCCCCTCCTGCTGCCCTCCCTCACGGCGGCCGCCGGACTCTGCTTCGCCCTGTCCATGGGTGAGCTGAGCGCCACGATGATGCTCTACCCGCCGGACTGGATGCCCCTCCCGGTCCGGATCTTCACCGCCACCGACCGCGGTTCGCTCTTCGGCGGATCCGCCGTGGCCGTGGTGCTGATGGCCACCACCCTGCTGGTCCTCCTGGCCGTCTCCCGCGTCCGCACCCGGGCCTCCTACCGCTGACCCGGCCCCCCGCACCACACCCCCCCCGCCACGCCTCCCCACCTCCGCAACCCCCCGTCCCGTTAAGGAACCCCCATGTCCAGAGCGCTCCTGCTCCGCACCGCGACCGCCCTCACCACCGGCCTCGCCCTCGCCGGCACCCTCACCGCCTGCGGCGGCTCCTCCACCGCCGACGGCTCCGGCGCCCAGGGCGGCGGGAAGACCGTCACCGTCTACAGCGCCGACGGCCTCAAGAGCGACAAGGGCGACGGCTGGTACGACAAGGTCTTCGCCGACTTCACCAAGAAGACCGGCATCGAGGTCAAGTACGTCGAGGGCGGATCCGGCGAGATGGTCCAGCGCGCCGTCCGCGAGAAGACCAACACCCAGGCCGACGTACTGATCACCCTGCCGCCCTTCATCCAGCAGGCCGACGGCAAGGGCCTGCTCCAGGCCTACGCCCCGCAGGGCTCCGACCACGTCAACGGCGCCGACAAGTCCCCCGACGCCAAGTGGACCTCCGTCGTCGGCAACTACTTCGGCTTCGTCTACAACAAGAAGGAGCTCACCTCCGCCCCCAGGACCTGGGAGGAGCTCCTCGACGCCAAGTACAAGGGCAAGCTCCAGTACTCCACCCCCGGCGTCGCGGGCGACGGAACGGCCGTCCTCGTCAAGGCCATGCACGACTTCGGCGGCAAGGACCAGGCGATGGACTTCCTCAAGAAGCTCCAGGCCAACAACGTCGGCCCGTCCTCCTCCACCAGCAAGCTCGCGCCCAAGACCGACAAGGGCGAGCTGCTCGTCGCCAACGGCGACGTCCAGATGAACTTCGCCCAGTCCAAGTCCATGCCGAACCTGGGCATCTGGTTCCCCGCCAAGGACGGCGGCAAGCCCACCACCTTCGCCCTCCCGTACGCGGCCGGCCTGGTCGCCAAGGCCCCGCACACCGAGAACGGCAAGAAGCTCCTCGACCACCTGCTGAGCGAGGACGCCCAGAAGCTGGTCAGCGAGGTCGGCGGCGGCTTCCCCGTCCGCAGCGACGTCAAGCCCACCGACGCCAACGCCATCGAACTCACCAAGCTGATGGGCGGAGTCGAGGTCTTCGAGCCCGACTGGGCCGACCTCGACAAGAACCTCACGGGCTACGTCGACGCGTGGAAGTCCGCGACCGGCAGCTGAGCCTTGACCTCCCGGCCACCCCCACCCGGAACCATATCGAACGGATAACGGGTCTGGACCGAAACCGCACCCCGGTCCGGACCCGCCGCATGCCGCGCGCCCGTCCACGCGCCGCGGCACCCGAACCCGCACGCGCACGCATGCCCCGCCCACACCCACTTGCTCCTGGAGGAGTACGTGTCCCCTGTCCTGCGCGGACGCACCCTCGCCGTGACCGCCACCGCCACGGCCCTGCTCGCCACCACCCTCGGCCTCACCGCCACCACAGCCTCCGCCTCCGGCGACCCCAGGGCCGCGGCGGAGGCGGCCGCCAAGACCGCCGCGGCCACTGCCACCACCACCGGCTCCAGCCCCGGCAAGGTCCTCGTCATCGGTCTCGACGGCGTGGTCCTCGACCGTCTCAAGGCCGCCAACGCCCCCAACCTCCAAGCCCTGATGGCCGAAGGCCTCACCGCCCGCAGCACCCTCTACGCGAGCCCCATGGCCGCCACCTCCTCCGGCCCCGGCTGGTCCACCATCGCCACCGGCGTCTGGCCCGACGAGCACGGCGTGAAGGACAACACCTTCACCGGCAAGAACTACGCCGCCCACCCCGACTTCCTCACCCGCGCCGAGAACGCCAACCCCGCCCTCAACACCTACGCCGCCGCCGACTGGGAGCCCCTCACCTCCGCCGACGCCGGCGGCCCGGTCTTCTCCGCCAAGGCCGACAAGCGCCTCTCCCTCAAGGGCGACCGCGACGGCTACGAGTCCGAGGACCCGAAGATCGCCACGGCCGCCTCCGCCGAACTGCGCGACGGCAACCCCGACGCCTCCTTCGTCTACTTCGGCCAGATCGACGGGGCCGGCCACTCCTACGGCGCCGCCAGCCGGCAGTACCTCGACGCCATCGGCCGCGTCGACACCCTCGTCGGCCAGGTCCTCACCGCCGTCAAGGCCCGCCCCGCCTACGCCCAGGAGAACTGGAAGATCCTGGTCACCACCGATCACGGCCACACCGACGCGGGCGGCCACGGCGGCTCCACTATCCAGGAGCGCGGCACCTTCGTCATCGCCAAGGGCGCCGGGATCCCCGCTGGTTCGGTCCGCGACGACGTCAAGCTCGTCGACGTCGCCGCCACCGCCCTCGCCCAGGTCGGCGTCCCCACGACCGGACTGGACGGCGTCCCCCTCGACAGCCCCGACGACGACCCCTTCGACACCCTGCGCCCCGCCCTCCAGTCCCGCGTGGACGAGACGGGCATCCCGGCCGGGGTGAAGGGCTTCACCCACACCCCGCCCGCCGGCTGGTCCGTGGACAACTCCAGGATGGGCACGGGCGGCGTCACCGAGTGGGCGGGATGGGCCTTCGCCACCGACGAGTTCTGGACCCAGGCGCAGCGCGACCAGTGGCGCGAGCTGAACGTCCGCTCCCGTGACGTCTTCGCCGTCGCCGACTCCGACGAGTGGGACGACAAGACGCACACGGGCACCTTCGACTCCACCCTGATCACCCCCAAGTGGGCGGTCACCGGCGGCTCCACGCGCACCCTGGACTTCGAGACGCACTACCGCCACGAGGCGGGCCAGACCGCCCAGGTCCTCGTCTCCTACAACGGCGGCGCACCGACCGTGGTCAAGACGTACACCGCCGACGCCGTCGCGAGGACCGAGTCCCTCCCGCTGCAGATCCCGGCGGGTGCCACCGACGTCCGGATTCGCTTCCGCTACAGCGGCACCAACAACTGGTACTGGACGGTCGACAACGTCCGGCTGTCCTAGCCCGTCCGGGCCGTGGACGCCCTCGGCGTCCACGGCCCCCGCCCGCTAGGGTGGTGGTACAGACCACAGACCCACAGGTCAGAGGCCATCCAGAGCGGAGAGAAATCCGTGGCAGAGCGCAAGCCGATCGAATCCTGGCTCACCGACATGGACGGGGTCCTCATCCACGAGGGCACTCCGATCCCCGGCGCCGATGCCTTCATCAAGCGGCTGCGCGAGTCCGGCAAGCCCTTCCTGGTCCTCACCAACAACTCCATCTACACCCCGCGCGACCTCCAGGCACGGCTCAGCCGCATGGGCCTGGACGTGCCCGTGGACAACATCTGGACCTCGGCCCTCGCCACCGCGAAGTTCCTCGACGACCAGCGCCCCGGCGGCACGGCGTACGTCATCGGCGAGGCCGGCCTGACCACCGCCCTGCACGACATCGGCTACGTCCTGACCGACCACGAGCCCGACTACGTGGTCCTGGGTGAAACGCGGACCTACTCCTTCGAAGCCATGACCAAGGCGGTCCGGCTGATCAACGGCGGAGCCCGGTTCATCTGCACCAACCCCGACGAGACGGGCCCCTCCACCGAGGGCCCGCTCCCGGCCACGGGTGCGGTCGCCGCGCTGATCACCAAGGCCACCGGCAAGAAGCCGTACTTCGCCGGCAAGCCCAACCCGCTGATGATGCGTACGGGCCTCAACGCCATCGGCGCCCACTCCGAGACCAGCGCGATGATCGGCGACCGGATGGACACCGACGTGCTGGCGGGCCTGGAGGCGGGCATGCAGACCTTCCTCGTGCTGACCGGGCTGACCACGGTCGAGGACACCGAGCAGTTCCCCTACCGCCCGACCCGGACGGTCGACTCCATCGCGGACCTCGTCGACCTGGTGTAGCCGGACCGCGCGTATGGCCGACACGTACGGGCCAAAAGAGCGCCGCTCCGGATGCGGAGCGGCGCGCCGCGCGTGAATCTCCTCGTAAGGAGGTTCACCATGCGAAGTTCTCTGCTCGCTCTCCGTGCCGCAGCGGTGGCCGTGACCCTGGCGGCCTGCACCGCCGTGACCGCCCCCGCCGCCCTCGGATACGACGGGGACCGCGGCGGTGTCTCCATCGAGCCGAACCCGGCGGAACCGGGCGGCCGGGTCAAGATCCGTGTACGTGCCTGTGAGGGCGACTGGGCGGTGGCCCGTTCCCCCGTCTTCGACGGGGAGGTCCGGTTGCGCAAGGGCCACGAGGACCCCCGCACCCTCTTCGGCGAGGCCGAGATCCGTCACCACGCCGACCCGGGCTGGCACGAGGTCCGGGTCAAGTGCGAGGGCCGGGACGACGGCCTGCGCGGCTCCCTGGAGATCCGCCACCGCGACCACCGCCCCGACCCCCACCACTCGCCGGTCTGGCCGGTCCACGCGGGCGGCGGCGCGATGGCCGCCCAGGTCGCCGAGACCACCCGGCTGGCCTCCGGCTCGGTGGCGAAGAAGAGCCATCACGGCGACGGCCCCGGCCTGCCGCAGACCGTGGTCGGCGCGGTCCTGGCCGCCGCGGCCACCCTGGTGGTCGCCGGGCGGGCCCTGACCCTGCGCCGCCGCCGCAACGGCGGATGAGCGGGCCCCGGCCCTCCGCCGGCGGCCGGCTGCTGACCTTCACCGCCTGGTCGGTGCTGGTGCTCGGCCTCTGGCTGTGGGGCAAGGAGATCACCGGGGTGCCGGCCGGTCCGCTCTCCGGGCGGGCCGGCGGCCAGGCCGCCCCGGGCCTCCCGGCCGCGCGGGCCCCGCTGACGGCGGCGATGCCCGCGCGGGTCGACGTACCGTCCCTGGGGGTGCAGGCGCCGGTGATCGCGCGGGGCCTCGACCGGCAGGGGGCGATCGAGCCGCCGCCGTACGAGCTCCCCGGCACGGTGGGCTGGTGGGGCGCGGGCCCCGCGCCCGGGGCGGCGGGGGCGGCGCTGATGGTGGGGCACGTGGACACGAAGTCCAAGCCGGCCGTGTTCTTCGGCCTGGGGTCGGTCAAGCCGGGGGCGAAGATCCGGGTGGCGCGGGCGGACGGGACGGTCGCCGAGTTCACCGTCGAGGACGTACGGGTCTACGAGCGCGCGGGCTTCGACCCGCACAAGGCGTACGGGCCCCGGGTCGAGGGGCGCTCCGAGCTGAGGCTGGTGACCTGCGGCGGTACCTACGACAAGGCGGCCGGCCAGTACTCGGCGAACGTGGTGGTCTCGGCGTACCTGACGGGCGCGGGAGCCAGGCCGGGCGCGGCGGCCTAGACCCGGCGCGGCGGCCTGGACCGGTCCGGCTTTCCGGTACGACAGAGAAGCCCCTCGCAGCTTTCGCTGCGAGGGGCTTCCCCTTGTCTGTGCGCCGCCAGGGACTCGAACCCCGGACCCGCTGATTAAGAGTCAGCTGCTCTAACCAACTGAGCTAGCGGCGCTTGCTGACAGGGAAAACTCTACCCCACTTCCAGAGGTGCTCGTGACCAGCCGCGCCCGCGTTGTCCGATTAACCCATGTTTGAGTGGTTTGTCGTGCACGATATGTCTGGGCCGGGCCACATCTGACGCTCCGTCGGGTGCGGCCGGGGCCCGGACCGACGACAGCAGGAGCGATCGGGCCGATCAGGACCGGTCAGGGGAGTGGACGGAACCACATGACGACGCAGCCTCCGGTGCGTGTGCAGATGCCGATGCCGACGCCTGTCTTCGAGGAGTACGAGCCCGCCGGCGACTGCGCGTGCCCCGGCTGTGCCCAGCGCCGCCGGGCCCTCGCGCGCGGGCGGGCCATAGCGCTGCGCGACGGCGGCACGCCGGCCGTGCGCGGAGCCCGGCGGGCACTGGTCCTGGCCACCGCGGCCGGGGTGGTCCTGGGCGGCGGCGGGCCTGCGGCCGCACTGCTCCCGGACCACGCCGCCCCGAAGCCACGTCCGGCCGAGCCGCTCCCGGCCGAGCCGCTCCCGGGCGCGGGGCGGACGGCGGGCACGGCGCACGGGGCGGACGCCCGGCCCGTGCCCGGCCCCGGCCCGTCGGCCCGGGACACCCCGGGCAGCCCCCAGGGCGGCCGGGCCCCGCTGCACGGCCGGCCGCGTCCCCCGGCCTCCGGACCGGGACGGCCGGGCGCGCCCTCGCTGGCGCGGCGCACCGACCGGGCCACGATCATCAACCGGGCGAAGCTGTGGCTGGAGGCGCAGGTCCCGTACAGCATGTCCGAGTACTGGACGGACGGCTACCGGCAGGACTGCTCCGGGTACGTCTCCATGGCCTGGAACCTCGGTACGAACGAGTGGACCGGCAGCCTGGACACCTTCGCCACGAAGATCACCAAGGACGAGCTGCTGCCCGGGGACATGCTCCTCTTCCACAACCCGGCGGACCCCAACAAGGGCTCGCACGTGGTCCTCTTCGGCGGCTGGGTCGACGAGACGCACACGCACTACATCGCCTACGAGCAGACCCCGCCGGTCACGCGGCGGCTGGCCACGCCGTACGGGTACTGGAACAACGGGGCCAAGTACGTCCCGTACCGGTTCAACGGGGTGACCGGCGGCATCCTCCCGGGCGACTCGGTGCCTCCGGCGCAGCAGCCGACGGTCACCTTCCCCGGCGCGTCCAAGTTCGGCCCCGGGGCCGACAACAAGTACGTCGCCGAGCTGGGCCGGATGCTGATCGACCGCGGCGCCCTGCGGTTCTACCCGAAGGGGCCGAGCACCAAGTGGAGCGAGGCCGACCGGCAGGCCACGGAGGCGTTCCAGCTGGCGCAGGGCTGGACGGGTGCCGACGCGGACGGCATCCCGGGCCCGGACACCTGGCGGCTGCTGGTCCAGCGCCAGGGCAACGACATCGTGCCGACGGGCCGCACGACACCCCCGCCGGGCCCGCAGGCACCGCAGGTCCCGCCGGCCCCGTCGGCGCCCGGGGTGCCGCGCCCGGGCCCCGCCGGTGTCCCGGCCTATCCCGGCCTGAGGGTCTTCCACCCCGGCCGGTCCCATCCGGCGATCGCCGCGATGGGCCGGCAGCTGCTGAAGAAGGGCTTCGGCAAGTACTACACGGCCGGCCCGGGCCAGAGCTGGACCGAGGCAGACCGCCGCAACGTCGAGGCCTTCCAGCGCGCGCAGGGCTGGCGCGGCGCCATGGCCGACGGCTACCCGGGCCCGGAAACCTGGCGCCGGCTGTTCGCATGACGGAGGCAACGATGACGCACCCCACCCGCACCACGTTCACGACGGGCACCTTCCACCCCGCCCCACCCTCCGCCCCCCACCCC
>NZ_JZWV01000615.1 GCF_000966975.1 Streptomyces katrae
AAGCCGCCGCACAGGCGCACAGGCCAGACGCATCGAACGCCCGGCGGGACTTCCCGGCCGGGCCTTTCGGTGTGTCCGGGTGGCGCCGGCGGCCGGCTTCGTGATTGCCTCGCACTTGCGGCCGGGGCACCGCCGCACACCCACTGCGAAGGCGGTGACGCCGTGCTGGTCTACTCCATGAGCGTCTCGGTGGACGGGTTCATCAAGGACCGCGAGGGCGCGTTCGACTGGTCGGGACCCGACGACGAGCAGTTCCGCGTCCACCTGGAACAGACGGGCGAGCTCGGCGGGTTCCTGTGCGGCCGCAGGCTCTACGAGACCATGCTCCCCTGGGAGACCGACCCCTCGCTGCGCGAGGACGAACTCAGGTCCGCGTTCGCCGACGTCTGGTGCGCCCTCCCGAAGACCGTCTTCAGCCGTACGCTCGGCAGCGTCCGGGGCAACGCCCGGCTCGCCCGGCTGCCGGTGGCCGAGGAGGCCGCCGCGGCGCGGGAGGCGACCGGCAAGGACATCGGGATCGGCGGCGCCGGCCTGGCCGCGACGGCGATCGGGCTGGGCCTCGTCGACGAACTGCGCATGTTCCGCTACCCGGTCGTCGTCGGCGGCGGGACGCCCTTCCTGCCGCCCGTCACCGAGGACATCCGGCTGAACCTGCTGGAAACCAGGACGTTCGGCTCCCGCGTGGTCTACGAGCGCTACGAGCGCGCCCGCGACCCGTTCCCGGCCGGGGAATGAGTACGTGACGCGGGGTGTCCTGAGTACGTCCGCGCAGGCGGTTCCCGTCCGGAGCCGGTGAACTGGGCCCATGCACGAAACGCCCCCGCCGCAGACCGCCTCCCGCCCCGCCGAAGTCCCGGGCCCCGAGGGGGTGTCGCCGTGGACGACGGCGTGGACGCTCGCCCTGGTTCCCGTGGCCTTCTTCTTCGGCGGCCTCGCCCCGATGGCGACGGCCGCCCACCCCGGGACCGTGGCGGTCGTCAAGGCGCTGTGGTGTGCCTCCTGGACGCTGACCCCGCTCCTGGCGCTGGCCTCCCGCTCGCTCGCGGCCCGGCCCGCCCTGACCGTCGCGGGACGCTGGACCGCACGGGCCGCACTGGTCCCGCCGGTCGCCGTGATCCTGCTGACGGGCGCCCTTTAGCCGGCGCTAGGCCGTCTCTTCCGGACGGCCTAGTCCCGGCCCTCGCCCGTCGCCAGGGCGTCCTTGACCTCCTGCGCCACGCGGGCCGCGTCCTCGGGGTTGTTCACCACGTCTGTGTGGTTCATGTCGATGACGAGGACCCTGCTGGCCGAGTAGTGCTTGTGCACCCAGTCGTCGTACCCGGACCAGAGGGTCCGGTAGTACTCCACGAGGCTCTCGTCCTGCTCGAAGTCCCGGCCCCGCAGCCCGATGCGGTGCAGGACCGTCTCGAAGTCCGCCTTGAGGTAGACCATCAGGTCGGGGGCCTTGCGGTACGGCAGGCCCTCGATCTCGCGCATCATCTCGTCGAGCAGGCCCTCGTACACCTGCATCTCGAGGGAGCTGATGCGGCCCAGGTCGTGGTTGACCTTGGCGAAGTACCAGTCCTCGTAGATGGACCGGTCGAGGACGTTGTCGCCCTGCTTGTACGCCTCCTTGATGGCGGCGAACCGGGTCTGGAGGAAGTAGAGCTGGAGCAGGAACGGGTACCGCTTGGCCTGGATCTCCTCGGGGCTCGCCGTGTAGAAGAGCGGCAGGATCGGGTTGTCCTCCACGCTCTCGTAGAAGACCTCGCTGCCCAGCTCCTTGGCGATCAGTTCGGCCACGGTGGTCTTGCCGATCCCGATCATGCCTCCGACGCAGATCACTGGCATACCTCACTTCTCCCCGGGGGTCTTCGTTTCGCGGGGCGGGCGGGCTGGGCGCCCCACACCACCGAGACGCCTTCCGGCGGCCACTCGATTCCCCAGGCTCTTCATGGTCAGCTTCCGTGGTCCCCGTCCGGACCAGGGCCGCGGCCGCGGCGCAGGCCGCTCTCCCCGACCGGCCGCACTGACCGTTCCGCAGTTGTCGCAACAGCGACGGGCCACCGCCCCGTGGCCGCTCAGAAGCATAAATCATGGTTCGCCCGGCGCCCGCCAGAGCAGCCGCGGGCCGGTCTGCCCCGGCAAGGTGAACCCGTGCCCCGGATGGCGGCGGAGCCGGGCGGCAGCGGTGGCGGGACGCCGGGGCCCGCCCGAGGCTCGTTGCCGGGGACGAGTGCGAGGGAAGGGCAGCCGCCGATGCCGCGAGCCGAGGAACGGGGCCCCCTCACGCGCCCGGGTGCCGGGACACCCGGCCGGCACCGGAGCAGGGCGGGGCATCTGAAGGCGACCGTCGTACGGACCCGTCTGCTGCCCGCGTTCCTGGTCCTCACGGTGATGATGGTGGCCCTCTGGCTGATGGGGATGCCCTTCCTGCAGGCCCTGACGATCTCCACCGGCGTGAAGGCCGCGGTGGCCCTGCTCGCCTTCCGCCGGCCGGCGCCGCCACCGCCCCCGGCGGTACCGTCCGACGCGCCGACGGGCACCGGTCCGTGACCGTCCTCCGCCGGACGGGCGGCCGCCGGAGCCGGGTTGGCCGGATGTCGGCGTCCGGCTTGGGCTTGTGGATCATCGCCCGTTAACCTCCCGCTAGTTGCTCAAGTCAACCAATGGGGATGGTTATGGACGACACCACCGGACGCTTCCGCAGCCACGTGGAAGAGATCCTCGACGCCTTGGAGAAGGAACCGGACCGCGAGGCCCTCGTACACCACGACCGACGCCTGACCGCCGCCGAACTGCGCGGCCTCGTCTACGCCATGGCACGCGCCCTGCGCTCCCAAGGGGTGCGTCGGGGCCAGACCGTCACCCTCCTCGCGGGCAACCTCCCCGAGACGATCGCGGCCCGCTACGCCGCCGGCCTGCTCGGCTGCGCCGTGAACCACCTCTACGCCGGGCTTTCGGCCGAAGTGCACGCCGACATCATCCGGGACGTCGAGACCCGGGCACTGATAGTCGACCCCGCCCACCTCGACCGGGCCGCCGACCTGGCCCGGCGGGTGCCGCTGGAACGGGTGCTGGTCCTCGGTCCGGGCACGGGCACCGGCCCGGGCACCGACCTGTCGGCACTGGCCGCTGCGGAGTCCACCGAGGTCTTACAGGGCGCCGCGCGTCCGCAGGACATCTGCACGATCCGGCACACCGGGGGCACCACCGGCCACCCCAAGGCCATCTGCACCACCTTCGGGCAGTGGGTGTCGATCGGTCCCGGCTGGTCCGGGGAGGAGCGGATCAGGGCCCTGGTGTGCACCACCCTCGCGCACGCGGCCGGCTTCATGGCGGACACCACGCTGCAGCGCGGCGGCACCGTCGTGCTGCTGGACGGGTTCGACGCCGGCGCCGTGCTCGCGGCCATCGAGCGCGAGCGCGTCTCCCACACCTTCCTGCTGCCGCCGCTCCTCTACCAGCTGATGGACCACCCCGACGTCGACCGCACCGACACCTCCAGCCTGCGCCTGCTCACCTACGGGGGCTGCGCCTCGTCCCCGGCCCGCCTCGCGGCGGCGGTCCGTCGCTTCGGCCCCGTACTGAACCAGTTCTACGGCCAGAACGAGGCGGGCGGGATCAGCATGCTCTCCCCCGAGGACCACGATCCGCGCCGCCCGGAGCTGCTGCGGACGGCCGGGAAGGTCATGGAGGGCGTCGAGGTCGCCGTCCGCGACCCCGACGGACGCCAGCTGCCGGCCGGTGAGCACGGAGAGATCTGCGTCCGCTCCCCGCAGGTGATGAAGGGCTACTGGAAGCAGCCCGAACTCACCGCGGAGGTACTGCGGGACGGCTGGCTGCACACCGGTGACATCGGGTTCGTGGACGAGGAGGGCTACCTCACCATCGTGGACCGGCTGAAGGACATGATCGTGGTGGTGGGCGGCCACGTGTACACGGTGGAACTGGAGGACGTGCTCAACTCCCATCCCCAGGTCCGGCAGAGCGCGGTCCTCGGGGTCCCCGACGCCAACCGGATGGAGCGGGTCCACGCGGTCGTCGTCCGTACTCCGGGCGGTGACGTCGGCGAGGAGGAGCTGCGCGCCATGGTGCGCGAGCGCAAGGGCGCCATGTACGAGCCCGCGAGCATCGTCTTCGTCGACGAGCTGCCCCTGACCGACGCGGGCAAGCCGGACAAGAAGCTGCTGCGCGGCCGGGCCGCCGGGCCGGCCGGGTCCGCCCTGACGTCCTGATGCCCTGACGCCCTGACCGGCGGGACCGGCATCGGTCCGCCGGGGGTGCGCGCCCCCGGGCGGACCGTGCCGTGGGTGTCAGCCCTCGATGCGGTGCCCGGTCCAGAACGAGGTCAGGTCCGTGGGCGAGACCGCCTGGGCGGCCGCCTTGAACTCGGCGGTCGTCGAGACGCCGTACCAGTGCGAGGTCGCGTAGTCCTTCAGCAGCTTGGCCATCACGCCGTCACCGAGCTGGCGCCGCAGGTCGTGCAGGGCGCACTTGCCGTAGCCGTACACGACGGTCGAGTACCGGGAGGAGTGCGCGTCCCAGTAGGCCATGGAGTTGGTGATCTTCTCGGCCGAGGACGCCCACGAGACGCTGTTCCAGCAGTTGGTGCCGGTCTTGCCCAGCGCCAGGTCGGTGGCGTAGTCGGTGAACGCCTCGTCCAGCCAGGGGCTCGCGTACTCGTCGTCGCCGACGATGCCGTAGAACCACTGGTGCCCGATCTCGTGGGTCAGCGCCGTGGTGCTCACCAGGTCGAGGACGAAGCCGGGGTACTCCATGCCCCCGAACCAGTAGTTGTTGTCGATGACCGCGTCCAGCTCGCCGTACGGGTACGCGCCGAACCGTGCCGCATGGGCGTCGACCGCGGTCTTCGCCGTGCTCAGCATCGACTGTGCGTCGCTCGCGCTGATCCCCGACACGGAGATAAGAGACACGGAGTAGACGTTGATCGGCGTGCCGGCGGCCGAGGTGCCCGAGATCTTGCTGAACGGCCCGGAGCCCCAGGCGAAGTCGCGCACCTTGGAGGCGGTCGCCGTGGTGACCGTGCGCCCGCTCGTCCCGGGGGTGTCGACCGAGGTCCCGGTGGCCGGTACCAGCAGGCCGCTGGGGTGGTCCAGCGTCACGTTGAAGTCGGAGGCCAGGGAGTAGAACGACTCGCCGTTGTTGGTGTACGGGTCCAGGTGCCAGCCCGCGCCGTCCCGGACCGCGAGCACGGGCAGGGCGTTGCCGATGTTGCTGAACGCCCCGTCGTGGCCGAACCGGTCCGCGCCGCTGGGTACGGTGATCGTCAGGTCGAAGCCGATCGTGGCGCTCTGGCCCTGGGCGAGCGGGGCCGGCAGGTCGATCTTGAGGGCGGTGCAGGCGACCGAGAGCGCGCCGGCGGTCCCGCCCGTGACGTTGCCGACGGTGATCGGCATCGCCTGGCAGGTGCCGTGGTAGTTGTCCCAGAGCCTCAGGTACACCTCGCTCAGCGGAGCGGCGGAGGCGTTGGTGAACGAGGCGGTCTCATGGCCGGTCCACACGAAGCCGTTCGTGTCGCTGCTGAGGTTCACGGTGTACGCGGGCGCCGCCGGGGTACGGGTGGAGTCCGTGGGCGGGACCGTGCCGCCGGAGGTGTCGAGGGCGACGTCGTCGACGACGAAACCGGTCTGGAGGCTGGAGTCCTCCGAGCCGGTGAAGGAGACCGTCACGGTCTGGCCGGCGAAGGCCGAGACGTCGAAGGACTTCTGTACGTACCCGGTGTTCTTGTCCAGGTTCGAGTAGGTCGCGAGTGTCGTGCTGCCGATCTTCGCCGTCAGGGTGTCGTACTTGACCGACGTGGTCCGCTCGGCGGTGTCGACGTGCAGCCAGAAGCTGAGGGTGGCGGTGCTGCAGCCCGCCGGGACGCTGACGCTCTGGGAGAGCGTGTCGGTGTGCGTCGTGCCGACGCCGTTCAGCCAGGCGAACCAGCCGCCGGAGTGGGCGCTCTGGCCCGTGCGGTTGGTGATCAGCCCGGTCTGCGACTGGCTCCAGGGCGAAGTGCCGCTCTCGAAGCCGCCGTTGGCGACCACCTGGGCGGGCGTGCAGGCCGCGGCCCGGTGGGCGGTGCCGGTGGGGGCGGTGCCGGCGTGCGCGGGGGCGGTCTGCGACGTGGTGTCGCGGGCCGGGGCGGCGGCGGCCGGCGCGGCGGCTACGGCGCCCAGGGTGGCGGCGAAGGCCTTGTGGGGGGTGGCTCTCACACGTAACTCCTTCTCGGCGGCCGGGATTCCGGCCTGCTCGGTGGCCGTCCGGCACCGGCCGGGTGCGCCGGCGGACGACCGCGGGGGCGCTCCGCTCGCACGGGGCGCCGTGGTGAGACGTGCCGGCCCCGGTTCGGGGGACGGCGCTACGCAGCCTCGCAGTGTTGACCGGAACATGCCATCCAGTAACAGGTAAAGCGTTCCTCCCCGTCGGGCCGGGTCCCGCCCGGCCCGCTCCGGCCGGCCATGACCGGAGGGTAGGCGGGAACGGGCCCCGGCCGACGGCGGATCCTGCGCTCCGGGGGCCCGTGGACCCGTAATCTGCCCGGATGGCCTACCTCCCGACGCCCTCCCGGCCGCCGGCGGCTCCCAGTCCGCGGTGGGCGGGCTCCTCGTGCTTCAGGTATCCGCCGGAAGGGCAGCCGTCGTCCGGGTCCGTCGTCGGGCACATGGCAGGGTCCCTCGCGTCGCCGAAGTCCCCGTAGAGGTAGACCCACACCGTGCATGAGGGTTCCTCGGCGAACGACAGCCGGAGGTCGTTGCCCCGCGTGGCCGTTTCGTCGGGGGCCGGGATGCCGCCGTCTCCGCGGCTGGAGTAGAAGGCCCAGCGGCCGGTGGACAGTGCCTCGGGGTGGGCGCATCGGGCCAGCGCCTCGACCTTGCCGAATCCCGTGCCGGTGAAGGTGTGGTCCTTCGCGAAACTCACGGATGTCCCGCTGGGGCTGGTCCACGTCCCCACCAGCTGCTCCTGCGGTATCACCGCCGTGTGGACGGCCGCGCCCAGCCCGCAGGACGCGGTGAGCACCACCCCGGTCACCGCGAGAACGGCCGACCGCCGGCCCCGCCCGTGGTTCCTCAGCCGCACGTCGGCACCGGGCAGAGGGTGACCTTGGTGATACCGGGCAGGCGGGAGATCTCCGTCCTCAGCTTCTCCCGGCCCGGTGCCGAGAGCTGTTCGGTGAAGCGGACGTCCAGGTAGGAGCCCTCGTCGGACTCGGTCCCGAACACGTGCGTCGCCCCGAACGGCTTCAGGTGCTCTTCCGCGGCCCCGACGCCCCGGTAGAGCCCGGGAGCGGTGACGGCCCGGAAGGTGTGGGGCTCGGCCAGTGCGGGGCCGATGTGGAAGTGCCAGGCGAAGGCGGCGTAGCCGACGAGGGCGGCCGTGGTGATCGCGGCCCCGATGCCGCCGACCGCCTTGGCGGCGACCGGGCGCCGGCGCGGGTCCGCGTGCGCGGCGAGCAGGAGGACCAGGGCCGACGGCCAGAACACGACCATCCCGAACATGACGCCCAGCACCCCCCACCCGAGCAGCGAGAGCCCGACGGCCAGGCACGTGCCGACGAAGTGCCGCGGCGAGCGGAGGGCCGGCAGCGGAACCGCCGTGGCGAGGCACGTCACCACGAACATGGGCGCCGGGCCCAACTGAACCCCCCACAACGTCACGGGCACGGCGATGACCACCGCGGCCACGGCCAGGGCCTTCTGGAGCCCGTGGACGGGTGCCGTGGGGTCCTGCTCCTCGTCGACGCTCATCATCCCCCCGTTGTTTGAACGCATTCAACTGAACGCGTTCAATCGAGCTTGTGCGGCGGGCCGTGCAAAGCGCCGAAGGGTCGGGTGCGCCTCGTCAGCGGGCGCGGCCGGTGACCACCTGCCGGGCCGCGCGGCAGGGTGCCCCGCGCTCGGCGGGCGGGCGGGGGCCCGACCGGAGCGGGCACAGGATGTCGGGTGCGGCAGGCTTGGTGCTTCCTAAGGTCGGTGATCGGAAGGGAAGGAGGCCGGGGTTTGCTGGAGCGGCTGAACCAGGCCATGGAGTACGTCGAGGCTCATCTCGACCAGCGCATCGAGGTGTCGGAACTGGCCCGGATCACGGTCACGTCGGAGTACCACTTGCGACGGCTGTTCTCGTCGCTGGCCGGGATGCCGCTGTCGGAGTACGTCCGGCGCCGGCGGCTCACCGTCGCGGGGGCCGCGGTCCTGGCGGGGGAGCCGACCCTGCTGGAGATCGCGGTCCGTTACGGCTACACCTCGGGCGAGGCCTTCGCCAGGGCGTTCCGTGCCGTGCACGGTGTCGGCCCCGGCGAGGCCAGGCGTACCGGCGCCGCTCTGAGCTCACAGCCCCGGCTGTCCTTCCGCCTCACCGTCGAAGGGAACAGCACCATGCGGTACCGCATCGTGGAGAAGGAATCATTCAGGGTCGTCGGCAGGAAGGCCCGCGTCCCGCTGATCTACCAGGGGGTCAACCCGCACATCGCCGAGCACATACGGAGCATCCCGGCGGAGACGATGCTGCGGATCGCCGGCTTCTCGGACCAGGACCCGGAGGGTGTGGTGTCGGCGACGGTGCGGCTGTCGGATGGCTTCGAGGAGGGCAGCGAACTGGACTACTACCACTGCGTGGTCACCGCAGCGGCTGCCGCCGGGCTGCCCGGGGACCTCGACGTGCTGGACTGCCCGGCGGGCACCTGGGCCGTGTTCGAGAACAGCGGGCCGTTCCCGCAGGCGCTGCAGCAGATGTGGGCCGACGTCGCCGCTCAGTGGATCCCGTCCAACCCGTACGAGTACCGTCCGGGCCCGGAGATCCTCCGTACCCGTCCCCATCCCGGCGAGCCGGAGCATTCCGACGCGCAGCTGTGGATCCCGGTGACCCGCACCACGGCCTGACCGGGCCGTCGGAGCCCCGGCGATCTTGCATGGACCGCCGGGGCTGATCGGATAATCGGCCCATGGGAACTGTGACGGCCTTGTGCCGGTATCCGGTGAAGTCCATGCTCGGCGAAGCGCTGACCAGCGTCCGGATCACGGAGGAAGGACTGGCCGGGGACCGGGAGTTCGCCGTGCTGGACGAGGCCGGCGCGGTCGCCAGCGCGAAGCACCCGCGCAAGTGGGGCGCGCTGCTGGACTGCCGGAGCAGGTCGGCCGGACCGGGCGCGGCCCGGGTGGAGCTGCCCGGCGGTGACGTGCTGCCGGCCGGGGGCGCGGAGCTGGACGCACGGCTGTCGGCCCTGCTGGGGCGCCGGGTGGCCGTGTCGGGCGAGCCGCCGGAACAGGGGCTCCTCGAGCGTGCGGTTCCCGACTACGAGGGCGGGCTCCCCGAAGTCCTGCGGCCGCGGGCGTCCGTGGACTCGACCGGAGGGACGATCACCGCCGGACGGGTCGCCGCCGGAACCTTCTTCGACTTCGGCCGGGTCCACCTCGTCACCACCAACAGCCTGCGCAGCCTCCGGCGCACCCACCCCGCGGGGGACTTCGACCCCCTGCGCTTCCGGCCGAACCTGGTGGTCGACCTCCCGGGCGGGCCGGGGTTCCCCGAGGACTCCTGGCAGGGCGGCACCCTGCGGATCGGGCCGGCCCTGTTCCGGGTCGTCGTGCCCACGCCCCGCTGCGTGGTCCCCAACCTGGGCCACGGCGAACTGCCCCCGGACGTGGGCATCATGCGCGCCGTGGCCCGCGAGCACCGGGTGCCGGTGCTCGACCTGGGCCGGCTGTCCTGCGTGGGCGTGTACCTGGAGGTGCTGGAGCCGGGGACCGTCCGCACCGGCGATGAGGTGACCGTCCACCCCGACCCGGCGATCCGACGGACTACGGGCTGACGGGCTGACGGGGCCGAACGGATGCAAGCAAGCGGCCGGAGCCGCCGTATCCGTGCCCCGCTGACACCGCCCGCTGACACCGGCCGCGGTCAGGCGGGGCGCGGTACGTACGCCAGGCCGTGCGCGCCGGCTTCGCCGAGCTTGGCGATGTCCAGCCGGGCCAGGCGTTCCAGCGTCTCCAGGTCGACGACGTCGACGGTGGAGGAGATGACGCAGGACACGTAGCCGAGCCGGCCGTCGGGGGAGGAGGAGATGGTCAGCGGGAAGAGCCCCACCTCGACCTCGCCCAGCCGCTTGCGGGTGTCCGCGCAGAACACGGTGAGGAGACCCGGCGCGTGCCGGCCGAGCCGCGCGCCCGGCTCGGCCGTCATGCGCAGCTCGCCCGCGAGGAGCTTGCCCGTCGACGTCAGGTGGACCGGCAGGACGACGTTCTCCGTGGGCAGGGTGTCCACGACGGAGGCGGTCAGGGGGTCGATGACCCGGATACCGGTGGCCGGCCGCTCCCCGGCGCCCCCGGAGAAGCTGGCGTACGGCGCGGCGACGAAGGCGTGCGCGCCGTCGGCGGAGACGGCGAGCCCCTCACTGCCCGGGACCTCGACCTTCGCGGTGAGCACGCCCCGTTCGAGGTCCACGACGGACACGAACGGCGCCTCCTTGTTGGTGGCGTACCCGGTCCGCCCCGCCGGGTCGATCGCGAACCAGTGCGGACCGGGCGCGTCCGTGTCGATCCTGCCGAGGGCCCGGTGGGTCGACGTGTCGATCACCACCACACCGCCCGGCCGGTCCTCCCCGCTCTCCACGCTGACGTAGAGCCGCCCGCGCCCGGTGTCCAGCGCCAGCCCGTGCGGGCCGTGCTCCGGCGCGAGGTCGACGATCTCGACGATGCGGCGGCTGTCGGGATCGATGACGGCGAGCTCGGTGCGCCGGCCGGCGTTCGCGTGGTAGTAGCCCGAGTGGTACGTCAGCGTGCACCACAGCAGTCGCTGCGTCGGGTCGTAGCACAGCTCGTGCGGCTCGGCGGGGACCGGCAGGTCGCCGAGGTGGCGGTCGGAGGCGGCGTCGAAGAACGAGACCGCCGGTCCGCTCTGGCTGACGACGGCCAGTACGTCGCCCTCTCGACCGGCACGGGGGGACTGCTGCACAGCGGCTCCTTGAAGGGGTGAAGCGGGAACGCCACGCGTCTTCGCGGGCATCCCCACTCTCCGGTGCCGGCGGATCGGACAGCAATGCAAAGATTGACAGCTAATCATTGCCCCATACGCAAAACCGCACTTCAGGAGAGAGTCGTTGATGGATCTCAACCTGCTGCGCGTCCTGGACGCCCTGCTCCAGGAGAGCAGCGTGACCCGCGCCGCCGAACGCCTCGGCAGCTCGCCCGCGGCGGTCAGCCGCAGCCTGGCCCGGCTCCGCCGCACCGTCGGAGACCCGCTGCTGGTCCGGGCCGGCCAGGGGCTGGTCCCCACCCCGCGCGCCGAGGAACTCCGCGAGGAGGTCGCCGGGTTGCTGCGCGGCTGCGACAGCGTGCTGCGGCCCGGCGCCGGGTTCGACGCCGTGCACCTGGAGCGCACGTTCACGGTGCAGGCCACCGACCTGCTGCTGGTGGGGCTGGCCGGGAGCCTGACCGAGCGGATCCACGCCGAGGCCCCGCGGGTGGACGTGGTCTTCCTCCCCGAGGCGGTGGAGGGCGGTCCCGGGCTCCGGCAGGGCTGGGTCGACGTCGAACTGGGCGTCCTCGGACACCTGGACCCGGAGATCCGCACCCGGCCCCTCGCCCGGATGCCGCTGGTCGGGGTCGCCCGCAGCGGCCACCCCCTCTTCGACGGACGGATCGACGCCCGCCGCTTCGCCGCGGCCGACCACATCGGCATCTCCCGCCTCTCGGGCCCATCGACAGCGCCCTCGCGGAACTCGGCCTGCGCCGCCGGACCGCCGTCGTCGTACCCAGCCACACGAGCGCGATGATGCTCGCCCGCGACACCGACCTCGTCGCGCTCAGCCTGGCCGACTGGCTCCCCGACACGATCGAGGCCCTGGGCGTGCGCACCTTCCCCGTCCCCCTGGACCTGGAACCCCTGGACCTCGGCATGGCCTGGCACCCCCGCAACTCGGCGGACCCGGGACACCGCTGGTTCCGCGAACACCTCGCCTCCGCCGTCCTGTCCCCGGCCGGCCCGGCGCGGCGCGGCGCATGCCGGGCGTAGCGGGGGGTACGACTCCTTCCGTACGAGGCGTGCTGACCACGACCCAGGGACAGGGTGTCGGAAATGATCAGAAAGCTGCAGGCGGTGGCACTGGACTGCGCCGACCCGGTACGGCTGGCGGAGTTCTACGCGGCCCTGCTCGGCGGCCGGGTGGTCGAGGACCCCGACGATCCCGACTGGCTGGAGGTGCACGGCTTCGAGGGGACCCCGCTGGCCTGCCAGCGCGTGGACGGATACCAGCCGCCCCGGTGGCCGGGCCAGGATCGCCCGCAGCAGCTCCACCTCGACTTCGACGTGGACGACCTCGACGGCGAGGAGCGCCGGGCGCTCGCCCTCGGCGCGACCGTGCTCGAACGGACGGACCAGCTCCGCCCCGACGCCAACTGGCGCGTCTACGCGGACCCGGCCGGCCACCCCTTCTGCCTCTGCCTCCCTCTGCCTCCACTGAACCGTACGGCGCCGGGCCGGCCGCCCGCTGTCCGGTGGCGGGGTGCGGTGCGGCGGTCTGCGGAGGGCGCGCGCCGGGTGGACGCGCCCGCCCCGCACGCCTTCCCGCGCCCCCCGGGCCCGTGCTCGACTGTGCTCCTTCCGACCAGCAGGGGAGCCAGTCATGGAAGAGCCCGCCACCCGCCGCCGCACCACCCG
>NZ_JZWV01000616.1 GCF_000966975.1 Streptomyces katrae
GCACCGCCGCGGCCGTCGCGTTCTCGCTCGCCACGGCCCCCCAGGCGGCGGCCTCGGCGGGCGGCTGCACCGCTTCCACCGGGCCCGGCTACGTCTGTGTGAACGTGGACGGGTCCGGCCTGCGCGTCAACAAGGGCAACGTCGTCCGCACCAAGCCCGACGGCATCTGCAACTACCGTGCCGCCCTGGTCGCCAAGTTCCCCGGCAAGGCCGACACCTACTACTGGGGGAGCTACCACAACGGCTGCGTCTACGGCCGGGCCTACGTGGACGTGACCGTCCAGTGGACGTTCGCCGACGGGGTCAGGATCTGCGGCTACTTCTACGAGGGCGGAAACCTGCAACCGGGTCAGCCCTGCGTCACCGTCCGGCGCTAGGGGGTGTTGCGAAAGTCCC
>NZ_JZWV01000617.1 GCF_000966975.1 Streptomyces katrae
AGGCGCTGGGGGCACCTCCCAGCGGCAGCTGGGGGACTCGCCGCACCGGCCGAAGACGAGGCGCTGGGGGCACCTCCCAGCGGCAGCTGGGGGACTCGCCGCACCGGCCGAAGACCCCGCTGGGAGGTGCCCCCAGGGGCTGCGCCCCGGACCTCGCCGCACCGGCCGAAGACACAGGACTTTCGCAACACCCCCTAGCCCCTCGGGCGGCCGCGCCGGCACCGGCCGGTATCGGCCGCGCGGGCCGTGCGGGGATATCCAGTGGCCCCGCCGGGGCTGTGACCTTAGGGTTCGGCCATGACGATCATGACCCCCCACGCCGTCGACCGCTCCGTGTCCCTCACCGCGGAGGCGCTCCGGAAGGTGGCCCACCTCGACTGGTCCGTGCCCGCCGCCGGGCTGGAGTGGAGCTGCTACGGCACCGCCGTCCACATAGCGGGGGACTTCACCGCGTACGCGGCCCAGCTCACCGGGCGCGCGACCGCCGCCTGGGTGCCCTTCGAGATCAGCGCCGACCCCGGCACCACCCCTGAAGGCCTGATCGAGATCATCGAGGCCACCGGAGGCCTGCTGTCCGCCGCCGTGGCCGCGGCCCGCCCCGGCGACCGCGCCTGGCACCCGTACGGGACGGCGGGCGCGGACGGCTTCGCGGCCATGGGCGTCGTGGAGACCCTGCTCCACACCCACGACATCCTGGGCGCCCTGGGCACGCACGACTGGGAACCCGACCCGGACCTGTGCGAGCAGGTCCTCGACCGGCTCTTCCCGCAGGCGCCGCGCACCGCCGCGCCTTGGCCGGTCCTGCTGTGGGTGACCGGCCGGGCCGCACTCGGCGACCTGCCCCGACGCCCGGTCTGGCGCTGGTACGCCGATCCCGTCGATGCGGGCCGCGTCCTCCTCTGCGAGATCTTCCCGCAGGCCGCCGCCGACCTCCACGCGGGCGGCACCGGCGGTTTCGCCTGGGCCGGGGACGGTCCCTTCGAGGGCACCCGGGCCGCCTCCGGAATGGTGGTCAAGGCCAAGGAGCAGGGGACGTACCGCCCGGGGTGGGGCCCGTACGCCATCGTGCGGAAGGACGACGGGCGCGCGATCGGCGGCATCGGCTTCCACGGTGCGCCCGACGCCGACGGGAACGCGGAGATCGGCTACGACCTCGTACCCTCGGCCCGCGGCTACGGCTACGCCACCGACGCGGTGCGCGGCCTCGCCGCCTGGGCTTTCCGGCAGCCCGGCCTGACCGCGCTGCACGCCTCGGTCGACGCGGACAACGCCCCCTCGCACGGTGTGGTCGGACGGGCGGGTTTCGAGCGGACCGGCACCACGGACGACGACGGCGTCCGCTACGTCCTGCGCGCCCCCCGCGGCTGACGTCGCCCGACGGGCCTCCGCGGGCCGGGCGTTGCCGGCCGGCGAGGCGGCCGCGCCCGGCGAAGGGCCGGCCGGGGCCCGCGGCCGGGCCCGGCCCGGTACGGCTGCCGGACCGCGGAGCGGGACTCCCGCCGGGCCGGCTCCGCGCCGGCAGTGAGGCGGGCGTGGGACCGGCCTGTGCCTCAGGCCCGCCCGAGCAGTCCCGTCCCGGCGGTGCTGTCGGTCCGGGCGGCGAAGAAGTCGCAGAACGCGGCGACGAACTCCTGCTCGTCGACCCGTCCGTCCCCGTCCGCGTCCAGCTCCCGGAACCCGTCGTTGAGGTCGGCCGGGTGCACCCGCGGCCCTCCGAACAGCAGCCGGTACTCGTCCGCCCCCAGGTAGCCGCTGCCATCCGCGTCGGCCGCCCGGAACAGCGCCCGCACCGCCGGTACGAGGCCCTTCTCCAGGTACGCCGGATCACGCTCCACCCCGGCCAGCATCGCGGACACGAACTCCCCGCAGTCCACGGCCCCGTCGCCATCGGCATCGGCCGTCGCCCGGAGCTGCCGCCACCAGCCCTCGAACGCGGCGTACACCTCGTCCTCCCGCTCCGCGGGCAGTTCGAGCCGCCAGCACATGGTGTGCACCATCGCCTGGAGGTCGGCCGAGTCGACCCGCCCGTTGCCGGTCTGGTCCAGCACCTGGCGGAAGAACGCCTCCAGCCGGGCCGGACGCGAATCGCCGCCGCGCCGGGCCCTCGGCACCGCTCCCCGCGCGGGCGCGGGCGCGCCGCTCACGGAACGGCGGCGGTAGCGCACCCGGCCGGGGGCCAGGGCCATCGCATGGCGCAGCCCGTGGTGCAGTGCCCACGACAGCGCGGCGCCCCCGGGGCCGCGGGAGGTTCCGAACCTCTCGTGCCAGGCCGGCGGCAGGTCGCTGACCGTCAGGGCCGCCACCGCACGCGCGATCACCACCCGCAACAGCGGCCACACAGGTGCCAACCGCCCCAGCCGGCGCGGGGCGGGGGCCTCGCGGAGCACCCCGTGGAGCATGTGCCGTACTTCGGGGCCGAACTCCAGGACCTCCCGGACCGTGCGTTCCACGTAAGCCGGGACTTCGGCGGCGCTCGCCGGGAGCACCTCTCCCGGAATTCCGAGGGCGGCGCACACGTCCAGGAACTCCGCGTACAGCAGGTCCCGTTCGGCGGGCGCGAGCGGTTCCCCGGACAGTTCGCGCATCGCGGTCATGGACTCGTACAGCGTCACCATCACCCAGCCGCGCACCGCGGGGTCCTCCGCGCTGTACGACCGCCCCGCCGTGTCGGTCCCGTGGATGCGCCGGTGCGTCCGCCGGAGCCGGGCCACCTCCAGCCGCCGCTCCTCGGGCCCGGCGAAGAACAGCCGGCCGCCGCTCTCCATGGTGTGTTCGATCCGCCGCCAGGGGT
>NZ_JZWV01000618.1 GCF_000966975.1 Streptomyces katrae
GGGTGGGCGCGATAGGTGGAGTACCGGTCCATGCCCGCGGCGACGGCGGGGTGGGCGATCTGCAGCACGAGCAGCCGCCACGCCACGAGTCCGATGCGCCGCTCGCCGAGGGTCCGCCGGAGCAGGGTCTCGACAGCGGGCGATGCAGCCACAGGAGTCACAGGACTTCCTCTTCTCACAGGGACACGACACCTCCTACAACGGGGGTGCCCCCTGTCCGGCCCGCAGGGGAGCCGGCCTCCACTCTGACGTGTGTTCCCCCGAACGCCTGCCCGCCCCGCCCGTCGCCGGTTCACCGCCCCGGGCCGACGGAGGCACCCGGGGAACGGCCGAAAGGTTGTCCTTCCCAAGGGAATTGACACAGACTCAAGATCCGCACGCCCTCACCACCACCGATGCCCGAGGAGATCCATGGCCGACACCGTCAACTCACTGGCCGCCCGTGTCCACGAACTGCTGCTGGCGCTGGTGACTCAGGGCGTCGATGCCAGGGTGCCGGGACAGGGCTCCTCCTCCTCGTCCGCGTACGGATTCCTCGGTGCCCCCGGGAGGGTGGACGTCGCCTCGGGCCTCCAGGACGTCGTCGTGCGCGCCGGCGCGCTCGGTCCCGGCGGTACCTGGCTCGCCGCCGCGGGCCATGCGGGGCTCGGCGTCCTGGCGGTGCTGCGCGGACGGGCGGAGCAGGCGATACCCCACCTCGACGCGGCCGTGTCAGCCGGATACAACGACTGCGTGGGGCTGCACGCCGCCCCCATCCGCCCGCTGCACGGCGATCCCCGCTTCCGGGCCCTGTACCAGCGGATGCGCATCACCCAGGCCGATCTCGACGAACTCCTCTGGCTGCACCAGGAGATGCAGCTCACGGCGCAGGAAGCGCAGAGGGCGATGGTCGACAACATCGGCCGCCTCGACACGGGGGTGTCGCTGCTTGCGCAGGCTCCCATGCCGACCCGTGAACCGGACACGGCCGGCGTCCTCATCACCCGCATCGACCTCGCCGTCACCCAGAGCGCGTTCCGGCAGGCCGCCTTGCAGATGGACTTCCAGCGCAGCTCCGGCAACACCAGCCTCGGTCTCATCGACGACACCTGGGACCACGCGCAGGCCATGCGCGACGCCTGGCACGCCGAAGACCAGGACTCCCGGCGTCAGCGGTTCGCCGAGGGCCGGGCCTTCGTCGCACGCCCCGGCGCCGGCACCGTCCTCGGCCCCTGCCCGCCGCTGGGCTCGATCACCTACCCGGGCTGAGAGGTCCGACCGGCGCGGAGCCCCTGACACGCTCCGCGCCGGTCAGGGCGTACAGGGATTCGGCGGCGGCTCCGTCCAGGACGCCCAGGTAGTGCATGCGGACGACGGGTTCGGGACCCGGGCCCGGGGGCCGCTCCAGGGCCACGGCCGCCGCGTGCTCCGGGCCCACGGGGACGTCCCGGACGGTCCAGCCGGGCGGACGGGCCGGTGCCCCGGGAGCCGGGTCGCCGAGGTAGTCCAGGTCCGGGCTGCGCCCCACACCCGTGCCGATCCCCTTGAGGTAGGCCTCCTTGCGGGCCCAGAGGCGGGCGAAGACGGCGGGCCGCAGGGCGGGTTGTGCGGCGTGGACCGCCCGCCGCTCGGCGGGGTGCAGGGCCTCGCCGACGGCGGTGGCCCGGTCCGGGTCCGGCAGGGCCTCCACGTCGACGCCGACCGGCCGCCCGGCCACCCCGATGAGGACCAGGCCGCCCGTGTGCGAGAGGGAGAAGTGCGGAGCGCCGCCACCGGCCAGCGCCGGGCGCCCGTGCGGACCGCCGCAGCAGGGGCAGGACCGGCGCACGAACCTCAACTCCGCGGGGGAGACGCCCTCGTAGGCGCAGAGCACCCGGCGCAGCGCGAGGTGCGCGGCCACGTAGCGGGCGCGGTGGAGGGGGTACACGAAGGCGGCGACCCGGGCGCGCTCCGCCGCGTCCAGCGGAGACCGGTCCAGGACCACGGAACGCAGCCCCGAATCCGGTACGTGCAACAGCCACAGGTCCAGCGAACCCTCCGCCGGCCGGGACCGCGGCCCCGGCCAGAGGGCGGGCGGCCAGCCGGGCGGCGGGCAGGACAGTTCCAGGTGGGACAGCACGCAACACTCCGGTGGTTCGGCGGCCAACTGCTGCTCCGGCACGATAACGCAGCCGGGCGAACGGAATTGATGGCCGGATATCGGCTGCGGTGTTCCGCCGTACTACTGCCCCGCCCCCTCCGCCCCACGGAAATAGCGGAATTCGGCTTTGCGGAAAGGCCGAAATGCGTGCGGTTCCCGGCGGCCCGGACGGCTCGCGGTGGCATGTGCCTCGGCCAAGGTCCAGCACATTCTGGCTCGAATCGACCGTATCGGCCGTAAGTTCGAGGGGCACATCCCTTACGATCTTGGTCACGCAGGGACATTCCGGCGTCGTACCGCCGGATGACCGGAGGCGGTTCCACGAAGGAAGAGGGAAATACAGTGGTGTTCACCGCTGGAATGGCGCGGGGGGCGGGTCCGACCCCGGAGGCCCCCACCCCTGAACTCGAAACCTTGCTGCGCCACGCCGCCGAGGCCCGGTCGGGCCAGGCGCGGGCCGTTCTCGTCAGGGGCCCCGCCGGAATCGGCCGTACGCGCCTGCTGAACCTCGCCCGGCAGCGGCTGACAGCCGAGGGGTACGCCGTACGGTACGCCGGGGGCCCGCCGGACGGACCGGCCCGCTTCCCCGCGGCGCACGCCCTGCTGCCGCCCCCGCCCGGACCGCAGGCGCCCGCCGCAGCACCCGGCGACCTCCGCGACGACCGGCACGTGCTCCACCGCCGCGCCCTGGACCTGCTCGCCGCCGGACCCCTGGCGCTGGTGGTCGACGACGCGCAGTGGTGCGACGAAGCCTCCCTGCGCTGTGCCGACTTCATCCTGCGCCACGCCGCCGCCCGGCCCCTGCTGCTGGTCCTCGCGCAGCGCACCGACGCCCCCGGCCCCGGAACCCCCGTCCTCGCCGAGATCCTCGCCCGGGGCCGCTGCGCCCTGCTGGAACCCGCCCCGCTCACCGAAGCCGCCATCACCCGGCTCGTCACCCGGACCTGCGGCGGGCCCGCCGACCAGGGGTTCGTCCGGCGGTGCGCCGAACTCACCGGAGGCAACCCGCTGCTGGTGGACCGGCTGATCACCGCCCTGCGCACCCTCGGCATCCGGCCCGGCGCGGACGCCGTGCCCCTGCTGGGCGAGCTCCACCAGGGCGTGCTGACCGCACGGGTCCCCGAGCTGCTGGCCGCCGGCCCGCGCCGGGCCCGGCAGGTGGCCACCGCCCTCGCCGTGCTCGGCCGGGGCGCCCCCGACCTGCTCGCCGCGCTCTGCGGCCTGGACGTGCGGGCCGTGGAATGCGCGCTGAAGGGGCTGCGCCGGATCGGGGCCGTGCCGCCGGGATCCCCGCCGCACATCCGCGAAGGCGTCCGCGGCGCGATCCTCGCCACCCTGCCCGCACCCGAACTGCGGGACCTGCGCATCCGCGCCGCCCGGGTCCTCAGCGACGCCGGACGGCCCGCCCCGGAGGTCGCCGAACAGCTCGCCCCGCTGGGCCGGATCGACGAGCCGTGGATGTTCGCCGTGCTGCGCGACGCCGCCGCCGAGGCCCCCACCCGGGCGACCGTCAGGGCCGCCGGCCGCTGGCTGCGCGGAGAGGCGGGCCGCGCCCTCACGGACGCCGAACGCGGCGGCCTGCACGTGGAACTGGCCCGCGCCGCCAGCCGTACCGTCGTCACCCCGGCCCACGCCCTCTGGCACCTGCGCCAGGCCCTCGCCCTCACCCCCGACCCGCGCGGGCAGGCCCCCGTGGCCGTGCAGTACGCCATGATGGCACTCGGCACCCGCCGGGCCGCCGAAGGCCTGCGGTTACTGGAGCGGGTGCTGGACGGTCTGACCGATGCCCCGGACACCGGGGACGGCCCCGCCGGCCGGGACCTGCGCACCACCGTCGAATCCGCCCTGCTGGCCACCGCCGTCAACGACCGCACGGCGCTGCCCGCCGCCCGCGCCCGGGCCGCCGCCCTGCCCGTACCGGCCGGGCACGGTCCGGCCGACCGGCGCCTGCTCGCCGCGCTCAGCGCCTTCGCCGCCCTGGACGGCGGATCCGCGGAGCGGGCCGCCGCCCTCGCCCGGCAGGCCCTGCGCGCCGACGAACCCGGCACCGCCGGCTGGGGAGTGTTCTGCTCCTCCGCCGTCCTCGCGCTCGCCGACCGCGTGGACGAGGCCCTCGCCGCCCTCGACCGGGTGGTGTCACCGGCTCAGGAAAACCCCCCGCTGTGGCCCCGGCGGGCCGCGCTCGCCGGGCGTTCCCTGGTCCTGTACGGCATCGGCGACGTCACCGCCGCCGCGCGGGACGCCCGGGCCGCCACCGAGGTCACCGGCCCCGCCGGAGCCCCGCCCCTCGCCCACCTCGCACTGAGCTCCGTACTGCTCTCCCGGGGGGAAGCCGCCCGGGCCGGCGCCGTGCTCGACGAACTCGCGCGCACCGCACCCCACTTGGACCACAGCGTGTGGGAATGGCACCTCTACCTGTACACCTCGGGGAGGGTCCGCCGGGAGCACGGCGACCTCGAAGGGGCGCTCGAACTGTGGCGGCGGTGCGGACGCAGCCAGGAGGAGGCGGGCATCGCCAACCCCGTCCTCGCCCCCTGGTGGCTGCCGACCGCCACCACGCTGGGCCGGCTGGGGCGGGGCGCCGAGGCCGCCGGGATCGTCGACGCCGCCCTGGAACGGACCCGGAACTGGGGCACCCCGCGTGCCCTGGGACTGGGACTGGTCGCGGCGGCCGCGGTCGTCAGGGGGCGGGCCCGTACGCGGCTGCTCGCCGAGGCCGTGGAGACCCTGGCCGGCTCGCCGGCCCGGCTGGAACTGGCCCGGGCCGAGTACCAGCTGGGCCACGAGCTGCTCGCCCTCGGCGACGCCCGGGCCGCGCGGGGCCACCTGCGCCAGACCATCGAACTCGCCACCCGCTGCGGCGCGCACGCGCTGACCGCCCTCGCCCGCGACACCCTGGTCACGGCGGGCGGACGCATGCCACAGCTGGCCGTCGCCCCCGTGGACTCCCTGACGCCCAGCGAGCGCCGGATCGCCACCCTGGCCCGGCGCGGCCACAGCAACAAGAAGATCGCGGAGGCGCTGTTCATCACCCCGCGCACGGTGGAGATGCACCTGACGAACGTCTACCGCAAGCTCGACGTCCGCGGCCGCGGCGACCTGCCGCGGGGCCTCGCCCCCCGCACCCGCGCGGCCGCCCCCCGCCCGGCCGACGGCGTGCCGTCCCCGCCTTAGGGAACGGGGCCCCCGCCCTGGGGACGTCCCCGAAGTCCCGCCGCGGGCGCCCGCCTTCCGGGCGGACGGCCGTCGGGAGGCGGAGTACCCGGACCAGGCGGCGGGCGTGGGAGGGGCCCGGGGCGGGGGCCGCACACCCGCGAGCCGCCGCTCC
>NZ_JZWV01000619.1 GCF_000966975.1 Streptomyces katrae
CAGCCACCGGCCCGCCCCGGCCCCTCGAGGGGGCGATGGCGGGCCCGCGCCGTGGGTCAGAACGCCGGCCGTTCCGGGTCCAGCGCCGCGCGGCCGTCCATCGGGGACGAGGGTTCCGCGAAGCGGCGTGGGGGGATGCGGCCCGCGCGGTGGGCCAGGCGGCCCGCCGAGACGGCGTCGCGCATGGCCGCCGCCATGAGGGCCGGTTCCTGGGCGCGGGTCACCGCGGAGGCCAGCATGACCGCCGCGCAGCCCAGCTCCATCGCCAGGGCGGCGTCCGACGCCGTCCCCGCCCCCGCGTCGAGGATGACGGGGACCCCGGCCCGCTCCACGATCAGCTCGAAGTTGTGCGGGTTGCGGATGCCCAGGCCGGAGCCGATCGGGGAGCCCAGCGGCATGATCGCCGCGCAGCCCACGTCCTCCAGCTTGCGGGCGAGGACCGGGTCGTCGTTGGTGTAGGGGAGGACCGTGAAGCCCTCGTCCACCAGGACCTCGGCCGCGTCGAGCAGCTCGACCCCGTCCGGCAGCAGGGTCCGCTCGTCCGCGACCACCTCCAGCTTGATCCAGTCCGTGCCCAGTGCCTCCCGGGCCAGCCGGGCCGTCAGGACGGCCTCGCCGGCCGTGAAGCAGCCCGCGGTGTTCGGCAGGACGTCGATGCCCAGCCTGGACAGCACGGACAGGACCGAGCCCTGCACCGTCGGGTCCAGGCGGCGCATCGCCACCGTGGTCAGCTCGGTGCCGGAGGCGATCAGGGCGCGTTCGAGGATGTCCAGGCTGGGGGCGCCCCCCGTGCCCATGATCAGGCGGGAGGTGAAGGTCCGGTCGCCCAGGGTGAACAGGTCGTCGGCCATGGTGCTCAGCCTCCCTGGACCGCGGTGAGGACCTCGACCCGGTCACCGTCGCCGACCGCGGTGTGCGGCCACT
>NZ_JZWV01000620.1 GCF_000966975.1 Streptomyces katrae
GGCGATCTCCGGCACGGCGCCGGTGGTCAGCAGTTCCGCCATCACGTCGCCGGTGAGCGGGGTCAGCAGCACCCCGTTGCGGTAGTGGCCGGTGGACAGGTGCAGTCCGGGCAGGCCGGTCGGGCCGAGCAGGGGCGCGTTGTCGGGGGAGCAGGGGCGCAGCCCGGCCCGGGTTTCGACCAGGGGGAGCTCGGTGATGCCGGGGACCAGCTCGTGGGCGTCGCGCAGCAGCTCGTAGACCCCGCCGGCGGTGACGGTGGTGTCCCAGCCGAGCTCTTCGCTGGTGGCGCCGACGACGAGCTCGCCGTTCTCACGCGGCACCAGGTAGACGTGGCTGCCGCGCACCACGGCCCGTACCGTGCGGGACAGGAACGGCGCGTAGGCGGGCGGCACGGCCAGCCGCAGCACCTGCCCCTTGACGGGCCGGACGGGCGGCAGCACCTGCTCGGGCACGCCCTCCAGCCGGCCGCTGAGCGAGCCCGCGGCCAGGACCACCTGGTCGGCGAGCAGCTCTGTGCCGTCGTCGAGGAGCGCCCCGCGGGCCCGGTCGGCGGTGACGAGCAGCCGGCGGGCGCTCGCCCGGTGGATGCGCACCCCGGCCCGCTCGCAGGCGGTGAGCAGCGCGGCCGCGAGGCGGCGCGGGTCCACCTGGTGGTCCCCGTCGACGCGCAGTCCGCCGCGCACGCCGGGGGCCAGCATGGGTTCCAGGCGGCGGCACTCGCGGCCGGTCAGCCACTCGGACTCCAGGCCGCAGCGCCGCTGGAGGGCGTGCAGTTCCCGCAGGTGGAGGCGGTCGTCGGCGTCGAGGGCGACGGCGAGGGTGCCGCAGGCGCGGTAGCCGAGGTCCATGCCGCCGCTGGCCTCGGTGAGCTCGGCGGCGAACTCCGGGTAGCGGGCGGCGGAGGCGAGGTTGAGCCCCAGCAGGGTCTCCTCGCCGTAGTGCAGTTCGGTGACGGCGGCGAGCATCCCGGCGGCGACCCGGGCGGCGCCGCCCCCGGGGTCGGGGTCGGCGAGCGCGGTGCGCAGCCCGCTGCGGGCCGCCCGCCAGGCGGTGACCAGGCCGATGATCCCGCCACCGATGACGAGCACGTCGTGGCCCCGGTGGTCGGACCGCTGTCCGGACCGGTGGTCGGATCCCTTGTCGGATGCGTGCATGGGCGTCCAGCCCCTCCCTTCGCCGGCATGACCCGGATCAGGTTCGTACGGTCGGAGGCCGGCCAGCCTCCCTCTCAGCCCGGTGCGCCCGGACTCCCGCGATAGGTACGGTGGCCAGCGTAACCCCGGGGCCGGTGCCGGGTAAGGCTGCCTCCCTCCGCCACCCCGACCCGGCTTTCCTGACGGTGCGTCAGGTGGCTAGGCTGACCGTGTGAGTGAGCAGACGGAACAGACGAAGCCCGGTGTCGTGATCGTCGGCGCCGGAATGGCCGGGGTGCAGACCGCGGTGGCCCTGCGGGAACAGGGCTGGACGGGCCCCGTGACCTTGCTGGGCGCCGAACCCCACCAGCCCTACGACCGCCCCCCGCTGTCCAAGGCGGTGCTGCTCGGCAAGGCCGAGGACTCGGCCTTCGACGTCGACTTCGAGGGCCTGCGCATCACCCTGCGCCTGGGCATCGAGGTGACCGGCCTGCGCGCCGCCGACCGCGAGCTGGACACCGAGGCCGGCCCGGTCCCGTACGAGGTCCTCGTCCTGGCCAGCGGGGCGGCCCCGCTGACGCTGCCCGGCACCGAGGGCGTCCCCGGCGTCCACCTGCTGCGCACCCTCGACGACGCCGCCCGGCTGCGCCCCGTGCTGGCGGCCGCCCCCGAGGTCGTCGTGGTCGGGGCCGGCTGGATCGGCGCCGAGTTCGCCACCGCCGCCCGCGAGGCCGGCTGCGCCGTCACCGTCGTCGAGGCCGCCGACCGGGTCCNCCGGGTCCTGGCCGGGGCCCTGCCCGCCGAGGTCGCCGCCCCCATGGCCCGCTGGTACGCCGGAGCCGGGGCCACCCTGCTGACCGGCGCCAAGGTGGCCGGGATCGAGGAGGGCCGGGTGCTCCTCGCGGACGGCCGCGAGCTGCCCGCCGGGGCCGTCGTCGTCGGCATCGGCGCCCGCCCCGCCACCGACTGGCTCGCCGGCAGCGGCGTCGAGCGGGGCCCCGACGGCTCCGTCACCGCCGACGCCCACCTGCGCACCTCCCTGCCCGGGGTGTACGCCGTCGGCGACTGCTCCTCCTTCCCGTCGGCCCGCTACGGGACCCGGCTGCTGGTCCACCACTGGGACAACGCCCTCCAGGGCCCCCGCGCGGTCGCGGCGAACATCGTCGCCGGCGAGGCCGTCCAGGCCTACGACCCCGTGCCGTACTTCTGGTCCGAGCAGTTCGGCCGCTTCGTGCAGTACGCGGGCCACCACGGCGGCGCCGACACCCTGCTGTGGCGCGGGGACCCGGACGGCGACACCTGGTCGGTGTGCTGGCTGCGCGACGGCGCCCTGGTCGCCGTCCTGGCCGTCGGCCGCCCCCGGGACCTGGCCCAGGGGCGCAGGCTGATCGAGGCGGGCACCCCCGTGGATCCGGCCAAGGTCGCCGACCCGGCCGTCCCGCTGAAGTCGGCCACCGCCTGAGGCCGGCCACCGCCTGAGGTCGGCCACCGCCTGGCGGACGCCCTCCGGCAGGGGCCCGTACCCGGACGCGGGCCCCGGCCCGGACGCATCCCCGCCATCGAGGACCGACCCGGACGGACGGGGCCGGGTACCGGCCGCCCCGCCGAGGTGGCAGGCTTGTGTCCGTGACCGAGATTGACGCAAAGATCGATGCCCTTGTCCCCTCCTGGCTGTACCTCCCCGACATCGCGGAGATGCTCGACGTCGAGGTGACCCGGGTCCGCCAGATGGTCAAGGAAGGGCAGCTGATCGCCGTACGCCGGGGTGAGAACCGTGCCCTGCAGGTTCCGGCCCAGTTCATCGACGGGGACAAGGTCGTCAAGGGGCTCGTCGGCCTGCTGACCGTCCTGCGCGACGACCGCTTCTCCGACGAGGAGATGCTGGAGTGGCTCTTCACCGAGGACCCCTCCCTGCCCGGCACCCCCGTGCAGGCACTGCGGGAGAACCGCGGCACGGAGGTGAAGCGGCGCGCCCAGGCGCTCGCCCTCTGACCGGCTGATCCACGGATCGACCGGCTGAACCACGGATGCGGCGGGCCGGGTAACCTCGGCCCGCCCGCACTCCACGCCACCAGGGGGGTACTCCCATGCAGCAGCTGTCCGACGCCCGGCTCTACCTGTGCACGGACGCACGCAAGCGGCAGGGCGACCTCCCCGAGTTCCTGGACGCCGTCCTGGCCGGCGGCGTCGACATCGTCCAGCTCCGCGACAAGGGCATGGAGGCCGGCGAGGAACTCGAACACCTCCAGGTCTTCGCCGAGGCCGCCCGCCGCCACGGCAAGCTCCTCGCCGTCAACGACCGCGCCGACGTCGCGCACGCCATCGGCTCCGACGTCCTGCACCTCGGCCAGGGCGACATCCCCGTCCCCGCCGCCCGCGCCATCCTGGGCCGGGAGGTCCTGATCGGGCGCTCCTGCCACGCCGAGTCCGAGGTCGACGCCGCCGTCGCCGAACCGGGCGTGGACTACTTCTGCACCGGCCCCTGCTGGCCCACCCCCACCAAGCCCGGCCGCCACGCCCCCGGCCTGGACCTCGTCCGCTACGCGGCCTCCCTGCCCCAGGACCGTCCCTGGTTCGCCATCGGCGGCATCGACGCCGGCAACCTGGACGAGGTCCTCGACGCCGGGGCCACCCGCGTGGTGGTCGTCCGCGCCATCACCGAGGCCGTCGACCCCGGCGCCGCCGCCGCAGACCTGGCCAAGCGCGTCCGCGCCCGCCTCGCGTAACGGATCCCGGCGGGGCCGGCCGCCAGGGGTCCCCGCCGCCGGTCCCGGGCCGCAGCCCTCGTGCCGCACCGGAGCAGCCCTCGTGCGGCGCTCGGGCCGGCGCCCGGGTGTCCAAAAATCTGTCCAATGGATGGACAGCGCTTCGGTGTCCGCCGGGCCGCGTCTAACCTGCCCGTATGGCCCTTGGTACCGCTTCCACCTGGTCGGACCGTGCACACACGGTCCGCGACCTCCTCGCGTCCGGAGCCTCGTATTCCTTCGAGTTCTGGGCCCCCCGGACCGAGAAGGGTGAGCGCAACCTCTGGAACGCGCTCCGCCGGATCGAGGCGGTCTCCCCGAGCTTCGTCTCCGTCACGTACGGGGCCGGCGGCTCCACCCGGGGCGGCACCGTGCGCGCCACCCAGCAGATCGCCGCCGACACCACCCTGACCCCCGTCGCGCACCTCACCGCCGTGGACCACTCCATCGCCGAGCTGCGCCACGTGATCGGTCAGTTCGCTGACGCCGGCATCCGCAACATGCTCGCGCTCCGCGGGGACCCGCCGGGCAACCCCATGGGCCCCTGGGTCAAGCACCCCGAGGGCGTGGACTACGCGGCCGACCTCGTGCGCCTGCTCAAGGAGTCCGGCGACTTCTGCGTCGGCGTCGCGGCCTTCCCCGAGATGCACCCCCGATCCGAGGACTGGGATACGGACATCCGGCACTTCGTGGACAAGTGCCGCGCTGGTGCGGACTACGCCATCACCCAGATGTTCTTCGATCCCGAGCACTATCTGCAGCTGCGGGACAGGGTCCAGAAGGCGGGCTGCGAGACCCCGATCATCCCCGAAGTCATGCCTGTTGTGGGCATCAAGCAGCTCGACCGGCTGCCTCAGCTGAGCGACGCCGTCTTCCCTGACGCCGTGAAAGACCGCATGCTCGCCGTCAAGGACGATCCGGTCGCTGTACGCTCCATTGGCATCGAGTTCGCCACGGAGTTCTGCGCGAGGCTGCTGTCCGAAGGTGTTCCGGGACTGCACTTCATCACGCTCAACAATTCCACGGCGACTCTCGAAATCTACGAGAACCTGGGCCTGCACCAGCGGGCCTGATCGGCCGTCTCCCGTCTCCCGCGCGGTACGGCCGTACCGAGAGGGGCCTTGCATGGGAATGACGGTCCTCTACATCGCGTTCGCTTTCGTCGCGTTGTGGCTGCTTGCCGAGGTCCTGATGCAGTACAAGGCCCGGCTGCGCTGGCGCCTGCTCGCCTTCGCCGGGTTCCTCGGCGTCGTCGCCGGGGTCATACTGCCGTCGGTGCTCGTCATCGCCGTCGGGGCCACGGCCTTCGCCGTCGGCCAGACCCTGGTGACGCTCTCCTTCCGCAAGGGCTTCGTCGCCGGCTGGGCCCTGCGCAAGGGCAAGGGCGGCGAGCCCGCACGCCAGGAGGCACAGAGCAGACGCCGCCGCTCCGGGCGCGGCGCGCCGCGCCCGGAGCCCGCGCTGGAGGTGACCGGGCTGGAGTACGGCTCCCAGGACCCGGCCGCACCCCGCGCGGCCGGCGCCGAGGACGACGACCGCGACGACCGCGACGTCTTCACCCCGCAGCCGGTGCCCGAGGAGACCGGCTCGTACGGGATACAGAGCTTCGCCCCCCAGCAGCCGGACGCCACCGCCGCCTTCGCCTCCCCCTTCGCCGCGGACGGGCAGGACGGCGGACAGCACGCCGCCTACTACGACCCCGGACAGGGCCAGGGCGGCTACGACTACACCGGCGGGTACCCGGCGGGCGGCCAGCAGGTCTACGCCGCCTACTCCGACCCGTACATCGGCACCGGCGGGGCGGTCTCCCCGGGCCAGCCGTACGACTACCCGCAGTACGACCCCGCGCAGCAGCAGTACTCCATGGACACCCCGCCCGGCGGGGTCTGGGTCCCGCAGCAGCGCGCCACCGACGCGGCCCCGCAGCCCTACCCGGAGCAGGACCCGCAGCAGCAGCCGCAGCAGGGGTACCCGTACCAGGGCAACGGCGAGTACGGGCAGTACCGCTACTGAGGTGAACGAGGGGAGGGCCCGGCTCGTACGAGCCGGGCCCTCCCCTTTCGCCTCCGCCCCCGGCGCCGACGGCTCACTGGGAGCCGCGGAAGTCCGCCCCCTCGACGATCAGGCCAGCCACCAGGGCCCCGGTCATGCCCGCGTGCGCGAGCCCGCCGCCGGGGTGCGCCCAGCCGCCCGCGAGGTACAGCCCGGGCAGCCCCGTCGCGTTGGCCGGGTACAGCAGGCGCCCCCCGTCGCCCGGCAGGGCCGGGGCCGGCACCGAGCCGCCGAGGGCGCCCGTGGCCGCCTCCACGTGCCCCGGGGTGCGCACCTCCTGCCACAGCAGCCGCTTGCGCAGGTCGGGGACGGCCCGTGCGGCGAGGTCCAGCAGCTTCTCCGGGTCCGGGACCGCCGCCCCGCCGGCGGGGCCGCACACGGCGCTGACGGTGACCGCCTCGTGGTCCGCGTCGGGCCGGGTGGACGGGTCGTCCGGGCGCAGCACCGTGACGAGCTGGACGGCGGCGGAGCCGGGGGAGTGCACCAGCGTGCGGTGGACGGCGTCCGCTGGGCGGCCGCCGCGCAGGGCGAGCAGCAGGGTCAGCCGGCCGGGCACCGAACCGCCCCGGGCCTGCACGCTGCCGCGCGGCCAGGACACGGAGCCGGCCGGGAGCTGCCTCGGGTCGATCCCGCAGACGACGGAGTCGGCGGCCGCCTCGGTGCCGTCCTCCAGCCGCACCCCGGCCGCCCGGCCGTCCCGGCTCAGCACCGCCCGTACGGGGGCGCCGAAGACGAACTCCACCTTCCGCTCCAGGCAGCGCTCGTACACGGCGGTGGCCAGCTCGCGCATGCCGCCGCGGACGTACCAGGTGCCGAAGGTCTGCTCCATGTAGGGCAGGGCCGCCGCGGCGGCGGGCGCCGAGTCGGGGTCGAGCCCGTACGCGAGGACCCGCCCGCGCAGCAGCTCCCCGAGCCCGCCGCCGAGTTCGCGCCGGGCCACCTCGGCCAGGGTCGGCTGGCGGCGGCGCAGCAGGCCGCTGCCGCGCAGTGCCGGATAGGGGTCGCGGCCCAGCACCTGCCAGTCGGGGCGCAGCGGCTCCTCCAGCAGGGGGCGACGAATGGCGTCCCAGGCGTCACGGGCACGGCCCAGCAGGTCGTTCCAGCGCTCGCCCGCGCCCGCGCCGAAGGTCTCGTCGAGGGCTGCGGCGACCCCGCCCCGGGAGGTGCCGGGGAGGGTGACGGTGGCGTGGTCGAGGACGTGCCGGACGGCCGGGTCCACCTGGACCATCTCGACCAGGTCCTCCAGCGGCCGCTTGCCGGTCTTCACGAACAGGTCGCGGTAGACGGCGGGCAGGTGCAGCAGGCCGGGCCCGGTGTCGAAGGCGAAGCCGTCGCGCTCGTACCGGCCGAGGGCGCCGCCGTAGGTGGAGCCGCGCTCGTAGACCGTCACCTGGTGGCCCGCCACGGCCAGCCGGGCCGCCGTCGCCATCGCGCCCATGCCGGCGCCGATCACCGCAATTCTTGCCATGGCGCTGAGCCTATCGAGCGAGCGCTCGGCCGATCGAGCGAGGTCAGCGGGTCAGTACGGCGGCGCGCCCTGGACCGCTGCCGTCCGCTTCTCCTCGCGGCGCTGGGCCCGCCGTCGCCGGAAGCGGCGGATCCGGCTCCAGAGGAAGACGACTATGGCGAGACCCGCGGCGAGCAGGACGGCGGCGATGACCGCGGCGGCCGTCGGGTGGAACACGGCGAAGACGACGAGGCCGGCCACGCCGAGGTCCTCGGCGAAGCTCAGCAGGATGTTGCTGAAGGGCTCCGGGCTGGTGTTGACGGCCATCCGGGTGCCGGCCTTGACGAGATGGCTGGCCAGCGCGGTGGAGCCGCCAAGGGCGCCGGCGGCGATGTCGGGCAGCGAACCGCTCTGTCCGGCCAGGAGGGCGCCGACCACGGCCCCCGTGGCCGGGCGGATCACCGTGTGGACGGAGTCCCAGACGGAGTCCACGTACGGGATCTTGTCCGCGACGGCCTCGCACAGGAACAGCACGCCCGCCACGACGAGCACGTCGGTGCGCTGGAGGGAGGCCGGGACCTCGTCGGTCAGGCCGGTCGCGCCGAAGATGCCGAGCAGGAGGACCACGGCGTAGGCGTTGATCCCGCTGGCCCAGCCGCTGGTGAAGACCAGGGGGAGCACACTCACACGGGCATCATGCCGCAGGGACGGGGAAAACGGTGAGGGACGGCCGCGATCGCGCGGCCGTCCCTCACCGGACGGAATGGGGTACGGGGGCTAATGTCCCTGTTCGTCCCGGCGGCGCTGCCACCGGTCCTCGATACGGTTCATCATCGACCGACGCTGCCGGTTCTGCCCGCGGGCCGAACCGCCTGCACTTCCGGAGACGGGCTGTTCGCCGGGCTTGGGTGCCTTGCGCCAACCGGTGACCACGAGGACCGTACAGGCCAGCATGACGAGGAATCCCACCACGCTGATCCAGAGCACTTCCTGCCAGATCACACCTGTCATGAGGAGCGCGATACCCACCACAATGCCTGCGACTGCCTGGTAAACCCGTCGCCGGGTGTACGTGCGCAGTCCACTGCCCTCAAGCGCTGTCGCGAACTTGGGGTCTTCGGCGTACAGCGCTCGCTCCATCTGCTCGAGCATTCGCTGCTCGTGCTCCGAGAGCGGCACGGGAGTCCTCCTCATCCGTCGGTCGCGGGGGGTAGCGACCAGGGGTCCCCTTCAGGATAGGCGGGGAATCGCCCCCGTGATACCCGCCCTCTACGCCACATTCTGCAAATCGCTGAGCGAGAAACCACTGCGTGGACAACCAGTGTGCGAAACGTACCGTCACCAGCGCGGTCACTGAGGCGTTTATTCCCCAATGAGAGGTCCGCCATGCCGAGCGGTGTTCCGATCATACGGGTCACGGCGCGGGAACGGAGGGGTCTCGCTCAGGTCAACCGCGCAGGTCCGTGGATCGGGCCCGTTGGGCCGGGCCCGTGGATCAGGCCGGCTTCTCGCCCAGCACGTGCAGCTGGGTGGCCACCGCGTGGAAGGCGGGCAGCTCGGCGGCGGCCTCCTCCAGGCGCAGCAGCGCCTCCACCGCACCCGGCTCGGTGTCCACCAGCACACCGGGCACCAGGTCGGCGAAGACCCGCACCCCGTGCACGGAGCCGACCTCCAGGCCGGCCGCGCCGACCAGCTCCGCGAGCTGCTCGGCGGTGAAGCGGCGCGGCACCGGGTCGCCGGCGCCCCAGCGCCCGGCCGGGTCGGTGAGCGCGGTACGGGCCTCGGTGAAGTGCCCGGCCAGCGCCCGGGCGAGGACGGCCCCGCCCAGGCCGGCGCCGAGCAGGCTGAGGACGCCGCCGGGGCGCAGCGCGGCGACGGCGTTGGCCACGCCCTCGGCCGGGTCGTCCACGTACTCCAGTACACCGTGGCAGAGCACCACGTCGTACGCGTCGCGCTCGACGACGTCCAGCAGGCCCTGGGCGTCGCCCTGGACCCCGCGCACCAGGTCGGCGACGCCCTCTTCGGCGACCCGGCGCTCCAGCCCGAACAGCGCGTTCGGGCTGGGGTCGACCACGGTCACCCGGTGGCCCAGCCGGGCGACGGGCACGGCGAACTTGCCGGTGCCGCCGCCGGTGTCGAGGACGTCCAGCACATCCCGCCCGGTCGCCTTCACCCGGCGGTCGAGGGCCTCCTTGAGGACCTCCCACACCACGGCGGTGCGGAGGGAGGCGCGGGGGCGGGAAGTGTCCGACACGGCTGATGGCTCCTCGGGCGGCGGTGGGGCGGGGTGCGTGCGTCCCCCACCCTATTGCCTCGGCCGACCGCGCAGCTCATCCCGCGTCCGGACGCTCCGGGCGCTCCGGACGCGGCTGGGGCAGCGGCTGCGCCACGGGCCGCAGTGCGAGCATCCGCTCCACCAGGCGCAGGAACATCCCGGCCTCCCGTACGAGGTCGTCCGCGTCCCGGCCGGTGGCCGCGTCCGGTATCCCCGCCTCGGCCCGGGCCCGGCGGGCGGCGCCCGAGGCGAACAGGGCGCTCCACTCGGTCAGCTCCGGCGCGATCTCCGGGAGCACCTCCCAAGCGCTGCGGATCCGGGGCCGCCGCCTGGGGTTGACCGGCTCGGGCCGGGCACGGGCGGCGAGCACCGCCGCGGCGGCGCGCAGGGCGGCGAGGTGGGCGGTGGCGTACCGCTCGTTGGGCCGGGGCAGCAGGGCCGCCTCGGCCAGGCCGCTGCGGGCCTTGGCGAGCAGGTCCAGGGCGGCCGGGGGCGCGGCCGACCTGCGCGGGACGGGGTGGACAGGGGACGGGGACGGTGTGGCCATGACGAACCTCCTGTCGTTGCGTGGTGCTCAGCGGGTGGTGCTCGGTGGTGCCGGACGGAGCGTGGCCCCGTTGCTGGACCCATCGTGGCGCCCCCCACTGACAATCGTCCTGACCTGCGCTTTTGTGCCCAAAGTCCCCCTCCTGTGCCGACCTTGGTCCCGAACCTGCTAGTTTTTGAACTGACTGGTCAGTTCAAAAGGAGGGGGCGGGGATGGACAGCCCGCACGGAGCCGTCGTCAAGGCCGAGGGCTTCGGACTCAAGGGCCCGCGCGGCTGGGTCTTCCAGGACATCGCGATCGACGCCGCACCCGGCTCGCTCCTCGCGGTCGAAGGCCCCTCCGGCAGTGGCCGTACCTGCCTGCTCCTCGCCCTCACGGGGCGGATGAAACCCACCGCGGGCCACGCCGAGGTCGGCCGCCACCGCCTCCCGAAGAAGATGGCCGCCGTCCGCCGGATCACCGCCCTCGGCCCGGTCCCCGGGGTCAACGACCTCGACCAGGCCCTCACCGTCGCCGAGCAGCTGCGCGAGGGCGCCATGCTCCAGCGGCGCTACGACGCCCCCGTGCGCGCCCTGCTGCGCCCGCGCGGCGCCCACGCCCCGGCCCCGGCCCGGGTCCGGATCGAACAGGCCCTGGCCGCCGTCGGACTCGACCCCGCCACCCTGCCCAAGGGGATGCGCACCTCCGTGCGGGACCTGGAACGGCTGGAGGCCATCCGGCTGTCCGTGGCCATCGCCCTGCTGGGCGGCCCCCGGCTGCTGGCCCTCGACGACCTCGACCTCAAGCTCTCGGACACCGAACGCACCGAGGCCTGGGACCTGCTCCGCTCGGTCGCCGCCCGAGGCACCACCGTCCTCGCGGTGTGCAGCGAGGCCCCGGCGGACGTCACGGTGGTCCGCACCGGCCCGCAGGCCCCGGCGGAGCCCGCCGCCGAGCCGGCCGCGGCCCCCCTGTCCGAGACCCCCAAGGTCACCTGGGGCACCTCCCGCCCGGAGGAAACGGAAGCCCAGGCGGCACCCGCGGCCCCGTCCCTCACCAAGAAGGACGCCGCTCCCGCGGCTGCCGGCACCGGCAGCGACGCCGTGGACGACGACGAACACGAACACGAACACGAACACGAAGACGAAGACGAAGACACGAAGGGGGCGGACGATGCGCTCGCCGAAACTGGCCGCGCTTGAGCTGAAGCGGTTCGGGCGGGGGAAGCTGCCCCGGGCCGCCCTCGTCGCGCTGCTCCTGCTGCCCCTCCTCTACGGGGCCCTGTACCTGTGGTCGTTCTGGGACCCGTACAAGCGCCTCGACCAGGTGCCCGTGGCCATCGTCAACGCCGACAAGGGCGCCACCGTGGGCGGCGAGCACCTCGACGTCGGCGGTGACATCACCCGGAACCTGCGCGAGCGCAAGACCTTCGACTGGCGCGTGGTCAGCGCCGACGAGGCCGCCAAGGGCCTGGAGGACGGGAAGTACTTCCTCTCCCTCACCATGCCCGCCGACTTCAGCGAGAAGATCGCCTCCAGCAGCGGCGCCGACCCCACCACCGGGGCCCTCCAGGTCCGCACGAACGACGCCAACAACTACATCGTCGGCTCGATCTCCCGCACCGTCTTCTCCGAGGTCCGCTCGGCCGCCTCCACCAAGGCCTCCCGCAAGTTCCTCGACAAGATCTTCGTCTCCTTCTCCGACCTGCACGACAAGACCGCCGAGGCCGCCGACGGAGCCGACAAGCTCAAGGACGGCGCGGGCAAGGCCCAGCAGGGTGCCAAGGACCTCGCCGACGGCCTCGACACGGCCAAGGAGAAGTCCGGCGAGCTCACGGGCGGCCTGAACAAGCTGAACGAGGCCGCGGGCAAGCTGGAGACCGGCTCCCGGCAGGTCGCCGAGGGCACCCAGAAGGTCGCCGACCTGGCCAACGGCGCCGCCGACAAGGCCCGCCCGTTCGTCAAGGACCCCAAGAACCTCGCGGACACCGCCAAGCTGGTCGGCGACACCGCCCACGTCGTCAACCTGCACCTCGCCAAGTTCGCCGAGAAGGCCCCCGCCGCGGCCGCCCTCACCAGGAAGGTGGCCGACCGCACCGACAGCTTCTACACGAAGTACTGCTCCGCCTCCGCCCAGCCGGCCCCGGCCTTCTGCGCCGACGCGAAGACCGCCAGGGACGACGCGGCCCAGGCCGCCCTGCTCAGCGGTGACGTCAACACCGTCCTCGGCAACTCCAAGGGCGACCTCACCAAGCTCCAGGGCCAGCTGACCGACCTGGAGAACAAGGCCCGCGAACTCGCCGACAAGGCCCCCGGCCTCGCCGGTGACCTCAACGCCGCCTTGGCCAAGGCCAACGCCCTCAACGACGGCGCCCACCAGGTCGCCGACGGCATGGTCAAGCTCCACGCCGGCATCGGCACCGCCGCCGGCGGCTCCGGCAAGCTCGGCGAGGGCGTCGGCAAGCTCGGCGACGGCGCCGAGCAGCTGGGCGGCGGCATGGTCAAGCTGGTCGACGGCACCGGCGAACTCGCCGGCGGCCTCCACGACGGCGCCGGCAAGATCCCGGACTACGACCAGCGCCAGCGCGACGCCCGCACCCAGGTCATGGCCGACCCGGTCCAGCTCGCCAGCGACCCCCTGCACAAGGCGCCCAACTACGGCACCGGCTTCGCCCCCTACTTCATCCCGCTCTCCCTCTGGGTCGGCGCGATGGTCGCGTACATGCTGATCGCCCCCATGAACAAGCGGGCCCTGGCCGCCGGCGCCTCGTCCTGGCGGATCGCCTTCGCGGGCTGGCTGCCCGTGGTCGGCCTCGGCGCCGCGCAGGTGGGCGCGTTGATGTCCGTACTGCACTGGGGCCTCGGCCTGCAGATGGCCCACCCGGCCCTGACCATCGGCTTCCTGGTCCTGGTCACCGCCTGCTTCGCGGCGATCATCCAGTGGCTCAATGCCAAGTTCGGCGCCGCCGGACGCATCCTGGTCCTCGCCGTCCTGATGCTCCAGCTGACCTCGGCGGGCGGCACCTACCCCGTGCAGACCAGCCCCGGCTTCTTCAACGCCATCCACCCGTACCTGCCGATGTCGTACATCGTCGCGAGCCTGCGCCGCCTCATCACCGGCGGGGACCTCACCCCGGTGTGGCAGGGCGGCCTGGTCCTGCTCGCCTTCACGGCCGGGGCCCTGGCCCTCACCGCCCTCGCCGCCCGCGGCAAGCAGGTGTGGACGATGGACCGGCTGCACCCGGAACTGAGCCTGTAAGGGGCTGTTGACCTGTGAGAATCAGCGCCATGGAAAGCAGCAGCACCACCGCCGGCGGGGCCCGGCGGCAGGCCACGCGACAGAAGCTGTACGAGGCGGCCGTCACGCTCATCGCGGAGCAGGGCTTCTCCGCGACCACGGTCGACGAGATCGCCGAGCGGGCGGGCGTGGCCAAGGGCACCGTCTACTACAACTTCGCGAGCAAGACCGAGCTCTTCGAGGAACTCCTGCGGCACGGGGTCGGCCTGCTGACCGCCTCGCTGCGGGAGGCCGCGGACGAGACGGAGGCGCGCGGCGGCAGCCGTATCGAGGCCCTCGACGCGATGATCCGGGCGGGCCTGGTCTTCATCCACCGCTACCCGGCCTTCACCCAGCTGTACGTCGCCGAGCTCTGGCGCACCAACCGGGCCTGGCAGGGCACCCTGATGGTGGTCCGGGGGCAGGCCGTGGCGGTGGTGGAGTCGGTGCTGCGGGAGGGGGTCGAGCGGGGTGAGCTCAGCGCCGAGATCGACGTACCGCTGACGGCGGCGGCGCTCGTCGGGATGGTGCTGGTGGCCGCGCTGGACTGGCAGGCCTTCCAGAGCGAGCGGTCGCTGGACGACGTGCACTCGGCGCTGTCGCTGCTGCTGCGGGGGCGGGTGAGCGGGAGCCGGTGACCCCCGGTCGGCGGTGCCGTGGCCGCCGTCGGCGGCGTAGAACTGAGTATCCGTACCTAGGTGCACAGATGAGTACCCGTACGGATGGGCTCCCACCTGCGGAAACCGCAGACTGGGGGCTGGGGACAAGGGCAGGCCCGCCGGGCCGCGCCGCGGACACGGGGCCGCGGAGCGGGTCGGCTGCCGCCCGGGGAACAGAACGCCGGTGCGTCCGGGCTCGGGGGGAACGAGCCCGGCCGCACCGGCGTTTTCCGTTCCCCGCCCCACCCTTTCTCCGTTTCTCCCCCGGCTACCGCTGGGAGGTG
>NZ_JZWV01000621.1 GCF_000966975.1 Streptomyces katrae
CCCAGGCGGGGCTGAAATCAGCCCCGCCGGCACACCGCCCCCGCCCCGGTCCGTCAGCCCCGGGTGCGGACGGGGAGGCGGAGGCGGCCGACCAGCCGGGTCAGGGATGCCGACGCGGCAGACAGCCGGGCCGACGCGGCGGCGGCCAGCCGGGCTCCCGAGCGGGGGAGGAGCAGGGCGCGGAGGCGCGAGCGGCGGCCGAGGCCGGCCAGGAGGGCCGACCGGGCCGTGAGGACGTCCGCGGACAGCCCCCCGTACGCACCGGCCGCGCCGGGCGGGGCGTACAGCGCCCGTTCCACCGCACCGGCGACCCGGTGCACCGCCTCGGCGGCCTCACCCTCCAGCCGCCCCAGCAGCACGATCCGCCCCGCCGCACCGCGCGGCGACAGCGCCTCGTCGGGCGGGACGCCCGCGTCCCAGGCGCAGTCGCCCAGCTCCCGCCAGGCGGCCAGGACCTCGCCGGAGCCCAGCCGCCGCTCCCGCACCCGGCGCCGCCACAGCAGCGGCAGCAGCGGTACGGCGGCCACCAGCAGCACCAGCACCGTCCAGGCGAGGACCGTCCCCGCCGACACCCCGCCGGACCCGGACCCGGTGCTCTGCTGGGCCGCCGGCCCGCCGCACTCGCCGAGCTTCTTCTGCGCCGGCGGGCACGCCTCGCCGCTGGCACGCCTCGCCGCTCTGCGCGGGCGCCGCGGACGGGGCGGCCGCCGACTGCGAGGGCGCCGCGGACGACGCGGACGGCTGCGGGGCCGGGGCCTCGGGCCGGCTGTAGTCCGGCAGGGTGATGCCCGAGCGGGGCGTCGGCTCGAACCGGGTCCAGCCCACGCCCTCGAAGTACAGCTCCGGCCAGGCGTGCGCGTCCCGCATCGAGACGTTCACCGTGCCGTCGGACTGCTTCTCGCCCGGGGTGAACCCGACCGCGACCCGCGCGGGGATCCCCAGCGTCCGCGACATCGCCGCCATCGAGAAGGCGAAGTGGACGCAGAAACCCTCCTTGTCCTGCAGGAACCGGGCGATGGCCTGCGAACCCGTGCCCGAGGACACCTTCGTGTCGTAGCGGAAGCCGCCGCTCACGGCGAAGAAGTCCTGGAGCTTCACCGCCCGCGCGTAGTCGTCCGTCGCGCCCTGCGTGACCCGCCGCGCCGTCTCCGCCACCACCGGCGGCAGGTTGTCCGGCAGCTTCGTGTACTCCGCGTGCACCGCCGCGTTCGCGGGCGGCGCGGACTGCAGCTGCTCCGCCGTGGGCCGCAGCAGCAGGCTCCGTACGGTGTACTGCGCGCCCTGCACGTTCTGGAAGCGGTCCTTGCCCAGCTGGTCGCCGACCAGGGTCCGGCCGGCCGGCTCGAAGCGCCACTTCCCGCCGATGTCGACCTGCGTCGCCGGGTACGGCATCGGCAGGTAGCGCTGGGCGTACGTGTCCGCCGCCGAGACGGTGGTGCGGACCTCGACCGCCGTCCTGCGGACCTCCTCGGTGAGCCCCGCCGGGTTCGGCAGCCGCTGCGGGACGTCCGTCAGCGGGCGGGCGGACGCCTCCCACTTGACCCCGTTGAACTCGTCGAGCGCCAGGATCCGCAGGTACTGCTCGCCCAGCTGCGGGCTGTCCGTGCGGTACTTCATCACGACCCGGTTGTCCTGGGCGTTCAGGCTGCTCTGCAGCGAGACCAGCGGGTTCACCGCCGAGATCGTGCCGCCGCCCCCTCCCGCGGACGGGGCGTCCTCGCCCTGGTTGCCCAGCATTCCGCCGCCCAGCGACGGCAGCGCGGCCGGCACCGCCAGCGCCAGGCCCAGCGCGACCGCGCCGATCCGCCGCCCGGTGCGTACGGGGGCCACGGCCCGGGTGCCCCCGGCCCCGTTCGCCCCGTAACCGGAACCGGCGGAGGCGGGCGTCCGGGCGTTGGGCGCCGCGCCGAAGACCCGGCCCCACTGGGCCAGCCGGTCGCGCCCCTCCGACAGCAGCAGCATCAGGTAGCCCGCGCCGGCCAGCAGGAACGCGAGCCACGGCTGCCCGCGCCCGTCCGACAGTCCGGCGGCGACCGAGTACAGGGCCAGCAGCGGCAGCCCGGCCGCCGCGGCCGTCCGCAGGGTCACGGCCAGCACGTCCACCAGCAGGCCGATCAGCAGCACCCCGGCGAGCAGCAGCAGCCGGATGCCGTCCGTCAGCGGCGCCGGTATGGCGAACTCGCCCACGTCCCGCACGCCCTGCTGGAACAGCCCGGCGAAATCGGTGACCAGGAAGGCCAGCGGCCCGCTCCCGGTGGACTCGGCCTTCCCCGCGAACAGGAAGGCGAGCAGCAGCAGCGACACCAGCAGCTGCGCGCCCACGGTCAGCGCCCGGGCCAGCGGCACCCGCCGCGCCCCCGCGCCCACCCCGGCCTGTACGGCCAGCAGCAGCGCCGCCTGGACCAGCCAGCCGGAGGTCTCCACCAGCGGGGCCAGCGACCAGGCGGTCAGCAGCGTCGCCAGCGTTCCGAAGAGCGTCACGCGCGTCCGCCCGCTCATGCCGTGCCTCCGGGGTTCCGCGGGCCGACGGGGAGGTTCCCGGCCTGCCGCCACAGTTCGGCGAAGGCCGCGCCGGGCGGTACGGCCAGTGCCGTCCAGCCCGCGTCGCGCAGCCCGCGCAGCCGCTCCTCCACCCGCGAGGGCGCTCCGGCCCACAGCGCGGGATCCAGCACGAAGGCGACCGCGGCCGCGCTGCGCTGCCGCATCCGGGCCGCCAGCTCGCCCTGTTCGTCGTCCAGGTCGCCGAAGAAGGCGACCAGCAGCCCGTCGCCGCCGGAGGGGCCGGAGCCCGTCCCGCCGCGCAGCGCGTCGTGGGCACGGCCCAGGCCGCTGCCCTCGGAGTGGCCGACGACCGCGAGGGTGTCCATCATCAGTCCGGCCGCCTCGGCGGACTCCGGGCCGCCGGCGGTGCTCCCGCCGGCGAAGGCGCCCGCGCCGGGTACGGCGTCGCCGGTGTCGGTGAGCAGCCGCGCGGCGAAGCCCTGTTCCAGGACGTGCAGCAGGGTGGAGGCCGCCGCCGACACCGCCCACTCGAAGGCGGAGTCGGGGCCGGCGCCCTCGTAGGCCAGGTAGCGGGTGTCCAGCAGGACGGTGGCCTTGCTGCGCTGGGGCTGCTCCTCGCGGCGGACCATCAGCTCGCCGTAGCGGGCGGTGGAGCGCCAGTGCACCCGCCGCAGGTCGTCGCCGCGCCGGTAGGTGCGCGGGATCACGTCGTCGTCCCCGGCCAGGGCCAGGGAGCGGCGGCTGCCGTCGCCG
>NZ_JZWV01000622.1 GCF_000966975.1 Streptomyces katrae
GGGCCCCCCCGCCTCGCCGGTCATCCGGACCGCGGGCAGGGGCTGGGTGCGCGGGACGACGGTGAGGGTGTCGTAGGCGCTGAAGGAGCGGGTCAGCTCGACCATCCCGAAGGGGTCGGTCAGCCGCAGCTGGAGCGGGCCCAGCGGGTAGCGGCCGCGCAGGTCGGAGCGGACCCGGTAGGACACCTCGCGGCGGCCGCCGGGCTCGACCCGGTCCAGCACGAAGCGGGGGCGGGGCCCCAGCACGTAGGGCACCCGGTCCTGGAGCATGAGCAGCCCCGTGGGCATCCGGGAGACGTTCTCCAGCCGCAGCTGGACCCGGGCCTCGCCGCCGGCGGGCACCCGCGGCGGGGTCAGCCGGCGGCCGGCGGTGACCTGCTGGCGGGTGCGGTGCAGGGCGACGACGCAGATCAGCGGGAGGACGACGAGCAGCAGCCCGACCCGCAGCAGCTGGCCCTGCCCGAGGACGTACGCGCAGACGGCGGCGGCGGCGCCGGCCGCCAGGAACGAGCGGCCCCGGGTGGTGAGCCCGGACAGCGAGGCGCGCAGCCCCCCGGGGTTCCGGGCCTGCCCGCCGGCGCCGTTCGGGGCACCGGCGGCCATCAGAAGCTCCGGGCGCCCGCGCCGGGCGGCACCTCGCCGCGCGTGTGCGTGGCAGGGACCGGGGTGCGCTGGAGGATGTCGTGGACGACCTGCTCGGAGGTGCGCCGGTTCAGCTGGGCCTGCGCGGTCGGCAGGAGGCGGTGCGCCAGGACCGGCGCGGCCAGCTGCTGGACGTCGTCGGGCAGGACGTAGTCACGGCCCGACAGGGCGGCGGAGGCCTTCACGGCGCGCAGCAGGTGCAGGGTGGCGCGGGGGGAGGCGCCCAGGCGCAGGTCCGGGTGGCTGCGGGTGGCGGAGACCAGGTCGACGACGTAGCGCTTCACCGGGGCCGCGACGTACACCTCGCGGACGGCCTCTATCAGCTTGACGACGTCGTGGGCGTGCGCGACGGCGGTGAGGTCGTCGAGCGGGGAGATCCCGCCGTGCACGTCGAGCATCTCCAGCTCGGCCTCGGGGCTGGGGTAGCCGACCGAGACGCGGGCCATGAAGCGGTCGCGCTGGGCCTCGGGGAGGGGGTAGGTGCCCTCCATCTCGACGGGGTTCTGGGTCGCGACGACCATGAACGGGCTGGGCAGCGCGTAGGTGGTGCCGTCGATGGTGACCTGGCGCTCCTCCATCGACTCCAGCAGCGCCGACTGGGTCTTCGGCGAGGCCCGGTTGATCTCGTCGCCGATGACGATCTGCGCGAAGATCGCGCCGGGCTTGAACTCGAACTCGCGGCGCTGCTGGTCGTAGATGCTGACGCCGGTGATGTCGGAGGGCAGCAGGTCCGGGGTGAACTGGATGCGCTGGACCGAGCAGTCGATGGACTTGGCCAGGGTCTTGGCCAGCATCGTCTTGCCGACTCCGGGCACGTCCTCGATCAGCAGGTGGCCCTCGGCCAGCAGGACCACCAGCGCGAGGCGGACGACCTCGGGCTTGCCCTCGATCACGCGCTCGACCGACTGGCGGACCCGCTCGGCCGTGCTGGTCAGATCAGCGAGGCTCGCTCGGTCGTCGTACGTGGTCACCTGGTTCTCCTCGGCCCATTCCACAGGGCCGACGCGCATGGCGCACGGTCCGGCCCGCCCCGAAACACGGACACCGCCCCGGAGGGTTTCCGGGTGACGTCTCACCGCATTCTTGACGGCGCCGGGCGCTGTGTCACTCAGGTGGCCGGATCGATCTCCCGCAGGAGCCCGGTGTGCACGTCGAAGACGAAGCCTCGCACATCGTCCTTGTGGAGCAGGAACGGGTTGGTGCGAACCCGCTGCATGGACTGGCGCACGTCCTGGTCCACGTCCCGGAAGGCCTCGACCGCCCAGGCGGGGCGCTGGCCGACCTCGTCCTCCAGCTCGTGCCGGAAGTCCTCGGTCAGGCTTTCGAGGCCGCAGCCGGTGTGGTGGATGAGTATGACCGAGCGGGTGCCCAGGGCGCGCTGGCTGATGGTGAGCGAGCGGATGGTGTCGTCGGTGACCACCCCGCCGGCGTTGCGGATGGTGTGGCAGTCGCCGAGCTCCAGGCCGAGGGCCTTGTGCAGGTCGAGACGGGCGTCCATGCAGGCCACGACGGCCACGTGCAGGACGGGACGGGCGTCCATGCCGGGGTCGGTGAAGGCGGAGGCGTAGCGGCGGTTGGCCGCGACGAGCCTGTCGGTGACGGAGTCGCCGCCGGATGCCGTGGGCGTGGGGTGTGCGGGCAGGGATGCGGATGTCGTCATGCATACGACGTTAGTGGTCACGGGCCGTCCGGGCATGGGGTGAGGACGGACAAAGAAGGTCAACCATGATTGTTGTGAGCTAACCCACAAGGGTGCGAAGGAGGCCGCCGTCCGGGTGATTCACGGCTTTTGCGGGTGCGCCGGGGGAGGGGCGCACCGGGTGCGGGGCGGTTCGTTGACCGGGGCGGGCGTTGCACTAAAGTGACGCGAACCGGCCGGAGCCCGGCCCCACCGGCCGCCCCGGCCCCCTGGTAACACTCCGCGTGCGCGGCGCGGCGTATGCCTGCCGCGCCGTTATCTGAGAGGGCGCTTTGACTAGCGAGTCCCGACATGTCCCGGTGATGCTCCAGCGGTGCCTGGACCTGTTGGCCCCGGCGCTGTTGGCCCCGGCGCTGGAGAGGCCGGGGGCCGTCGTCGTCGACTGCACCCTCGGCCTCGGCGGCCACAGCGAGGCCCTGCTGACCCGGTTCCCCGAGGTGCGCCTGATCGGCCTCGACCGCGACAAGGAGGCCCTGCGGCTCTCCGGCGAGCGGCTCGCGCCCTTCGGCGACCGGGCCACCCTCGTCCACGCGATCTACGCCGACCTCGCCGAGGTCCTCGACCGCCTCGGGCTCCCCACCGTCCAGGGCATCCTCTTCGACCTCGGCGTCTCCTCCATGCAGCTCGACGAGGCCGACCGGGGGTTCGCCTACGCCCAGGACGCGCCGCTGGACATGCGCATGGACCAGACGACGGGCATCAGCGCCGCCGAGGTCCTCAACACCTACGCCCCCGGCGAGCTGGTGCGCATCCTGCGCCAGTACGGCGAGGAGAAGCAGGCCAAGCGGATCGTCTCGGCGATCGTGCGCGAGCGCGACAAGGAGCCGTTCAGCAACAGCGCCCGCCTGGTGGAGCTGATCCGCGACGCACTGCCGCAGGCGGCCAAGCGCACCGGCGGCAACCCCGCCAAGCGGACCTTCCAGGCCCTGCGCATCGAGGTCAACGGGGAGCTCTCCGGGCTGGAGCGGGCCATCCCGGCCGCCGTCGACCGGATCGCGGTCGGCGGGCGGATCGCGGTCCTGTCGTACCACTCCCTGGAGGACCGGCTCGTCAAGCAGGTCTTCACGGCCGGCGCCACCTCCACGGCACCGCCCGGGCTGCCCGTCGTACCGGAGAAGTACCAGCCGAAGCTGAAGCTCCTCACCCGCGGCGCGGAACTGCCCACCGAGGAGGAGATCGCGGAGAACCGGCGGGCCGCCCCGGCCCGGTTCCGCGGAGTCGAACGGATCCGCGAGGGCCGGCCGTGACCAAGGCCGGGAAGGCGGGGAGGGCCGGGAAGGTGGCCACGCTGACCCGCGGGCAGGCGGCCCGCCTCGTCCGGGGCCGCCCCGCCGCGGCCGGGCCCGGCGGGGCGCGGCAGGCGGCGAAGATGCCGTTCGTGCTGCTCGTCGTGGCGCTGCTGGCCGGCGGCCTGATCAGCCTGCTGCTGCTGAACTCGGCGCTCAACCAGGGGTCGTTCCAGCTGAGCAAGCTGAAGAAGGAGACCACGGCGCTGACCGACGAGCAGCAGGCGCTGCAGCGGGACGTCGACGGCTACTCGGCCCCCGACGCCCTTCAGCGGCGGGCCCGTGAGCTGGGCCTGGTGCCGGGCGGCAGCCCCGTCTTCCTCGGCCCCGACGGCAGGACCGCCGCGCCCCGGCCGCGG
>NZ_JZWV01000623.1 GCF_000966975.1 Streptomyces katrae
GCGCGGCCCGCCGCGCGCGCGGCCGCCCGAGCCGGCGGGGGGCCCGAGCGGCCCGGCCGCATCCGAACCCGAGCTGACGGGAGCGTCCAGGTGAGCCGCACGCCCGGCCCGAGGGCCGTACGGGCCGTATCCCGCGCCGGGGCAGCACTGGCGGCCCTCGCCCTCCGTGTACGCCTCCGCCTCCGCGGCGGCCGCGGGGAAGCCGGCCGTGGTGCTCTCGCAGCAGGAGGCGGCCAAGGGCGCCGAGCTCACCGCCACCGGCACCGGCTGGCCCGCCAGGACCCTGGTCATGCTGCTGGTCTGCGGCCAGAACATGATCGGCGGCACCAACAGCTGCGCCAACGCCGACGGCGTGGCCGTCGCGGTCGCCGACGACGGCCGCTTCACGGCCCGGCTGCCGGTGGCGGAGCCGCCCAAGCCCTGCCCGTGCGTGGTGAACGTGACCTCGGTCAACGGCGACCGGTCCACCGTCGCCGTCCCGCTGAAGATCACCGGCCATCCGGTGGCCGACCTGCCCGCCGAGTCCGGGACCGCCCGGCTCGCGATGCTCACGGGCGTCCGCCTCAAGGGCGAGGACGGGGTGCTGACCTGGTTCGGGGCGCCGCCGTCGCGGAGGTTCACCGCCACGGTCGGCAACCTCGGCTCGGCGCCGGTCAAGGACCCGGTCTTCCAGCTGGGCACCGCGCACGGGGTGTTCGCCCCGCAGTGGGAGGAGGCCCGCTGGAAGGGCACCATCCCGCCCGGCGGCAAGGCGGAGGTGTCCCTGGGCGTGGAGCTGCCGGCGGGCGCCCACGGGGACTACACCGTCTCGCTGAAGTACGGGGAGACCGTCCTCGCCACCCAGCCGTGGGGGGTGGACCGGCCGTACGGGGTGCTGCTGTTCTGGGCCCTGCTGCTGGTGGTGATCCCGACGGCGCTGTTCCGGCTGGGCATGGCGGTGGTGGACCGGGTCCGCCCCCGCCCCGGGGCCGCCGGCCGCCACCGTGGCGCCGGGCCGGCTCCGGAGGGCGCCGCGGCGGTCACGGCCCGCCTCCCGAAGATCCCGGACGCGATGGCCTCCGCGCCCGCGCCGCCGGCCCTGCCGTGGTTCACGCCGGACCCGCCGCAGGAGGGGCCGCCACGGCCGCCGGGGCCGCCACAGACATCCGCACCGTCCGATCACAGTCCGACGACGAGAGGACCCCAGTGAAGACCCAACGGAGGGCGAGCGCGGCCCTGGTCGCGCTGCTGCTCAGCGGCGCGGGTGTGGCCGTGGCGGCTTCCCCCGCCCAGGCCGCCGAAACCACGTTCAAGGTCAGGTGCGTGCCGCCGGCCGGCGGCGGCGACCCGGTCGAGGGCGAGACCACCGCGCGGATCACCGCACCGGCCACGGCCAAGGTCGGCGACGAGGTCGACGTCTCGTGGGAGACGGTGAAGCCGGCGTCGAACAACACCGACCTGATGGTGATCCCGAAGGACTCGGTCCAGCCCACCGGCTGGCTCACCGCGAGCGACGGGGGAGGCGAGGCCAAGGTCGTCGGGGAGAAGAAGAACCCGGAGATCCCCAAGAAGGCCCCGATGGTCATGTCGGTCATGAAGGGCAAGCTGAAGCTGACCAAGGCCGGCAAGATCACCGTGACCCCCGGCAAGTACGAGGTGGCGGTGACCTTCCCCTTCGGCACCTTCGTCACCAAGTGCGCCCCGGTGGGCGAGGTGAAGGGCGGAGCCGTCATCGACGTCTCGGGCGGCGGAACGGGCGGCACCACCGGGGGCAGCACCACGGGCGGCACGACCGGCTCGACGACCACCGGCGGCAGCACGACGGGCTCCACAACGGGCGGCTCCACCACGGGGGGCTCCACCTCCGGCGGTTCGACCTCCGGCGGTTCGACCACCGGCGGCTCCGGCGGCCAGACCGACTTCCCCGGCAAGGCGGTGGACGTCACCTACGACTGCGGCGCCGTGGTGCCCAACGGGATCAAGACACCGGTGACCATCAGCGCGAAGAAGAACGGCGGCGACTACGCCCTCACCGTCAAGACCGCCAAGGGCGCCATGGCCAGCCCCATGCAGCTCCCGGCCGGAGCCCTCAAGCCCTCGATGGACATCAAGCTCGGCGGCGCAGACAGCGGCACCGTCAAGGTCACCGGTCCGGCCAACGCCGAGCCGATCCCGAGCGGGGCGCCCGTCAGCCTCACCGACATGACCGGCACCTACAAGCCCGGCAAGTCGGGCAAGGTCACGCTCACCCCCGACCAGCTGAGCATCGACGTCACGATGACCCCCGGCTCCACCCCGATCAACGTGCCCTGCAAGGCCACCGGCAGCGGGGTCTCCCTGGAGCTGGACACCACCGCCCAGCCCGGCGGCTCCGGCTCCACCACCGCCGGACCCTCCGCCGGCGGCTCCTCGGCCACCGCCTCCGGCGGCCTCGCCGAGACCGGCGCCCAGGACGACGGCGGAATCAGGGCCCTGGCCCTGATCGCCGGCACCATCGTCCTGCTCGGCGCCGCCGTCTTCACCTTCACCCCCTGGCGCCGCCTGCGCGGCACGAGGTAACCCCGCTCTCGGGCGGGAGAGGAGTGCGCACCCGTTTTCCGTCGCGGGTGCGCATTTCTCGCTCTGCCGGTTCTGACCGAATCGCCGACAGGATGTAGCTGGAATTCAAATCCCCGCTTCTGCGACGGCTGTCCTCGGAGCGCCCGCCGCCTCCGCGGCTCCGGCGGGCGGCGCCGCCGGTGGCTGCAAGGCCACCGCTGTCCTGGACGGCATGGGCCGCCCGAGCGCCACGTCCCGCTGCAGCGGCCAGTTTCCCTCGGGCGCCGCACATCGAGCCGTGATCACGTGCGATGTCGTCCAGGGTGCTCGCGAGCACGTCGTCCGGCGGACCTACCGCAGCGACTGGGCGCCCACCGGCTCGCCGGTAACCGTCGGCTGTGACACCAAGGCCTACCTGGCCGGTTTTTCCTCCGAAGTAAAGGGCGCCTGACGTCCCTGGAATTTCCGGAACGCGGGAATGTCCAAGAGGGTTTTCGGAAAATCCAAAAGGGGCGGCCCCGCACACCTTCAGGTGTGCGGGGCCGCCCCTTTTAGGCGGTGCGTCAGTGCACGTCGCCCATGAGCGCCTGGACCTTCTTGCGGTAGGCGTACACCGCGAAGCCGGCCAGCGCCGCGGCGGCGGCCTGGAAGCCGATCACCCACGTGCCGTTGAGGTCGACGCCGCCGATGGACAGGAGGCTGGTGGTGCAGTCACCGGCGGTGACCGCGAGGAACCAGACACCCATCATCTGGGAGGCGTACTTCTGCGGCGCCATCTTCGTGGTGACCGAGAGGCCGACCGGGGAGACGCACAGCTCGCCGATGGTCTGGATCATGTAGATCGAGACGAGCCACATCGGGGAGACCTTGGTGTCGCCCGTCGCCATGCCCATCGGGACGATGAAGACGAAGAACGAGGCACCGATCAGGACCAGACCCATCGCGAACTTCACGATGGTGTTCGGCTCCTGGTTCTTACGGGCCAGCCACAGCCACAGCCAGGCGAAGACCGGGGCCAGCGCCATGACGAACAGCGGGTTCAGCGACTGGTACCAGGTGGCCGAGAAGCCGAAGCCGAAGACGGTGTCGGCGGTCTTGTCGTCCGCGAACAGCGACAGCGTGGAGCCACCCTGGTCGTAGATCATCCAGAAGACGGCGGCGGCGATGAAGAACCAGATGTACGCGGTCATCTTCGACTGCTCGGCGCCCGAAAGCTCCTTGTCGCGCTTGATGCGCGCCAGGACGGCGACCGGGATGACCAGGCCGGCCAGCGTCAGCGGGACCAGGGCCCAGTTCAGGGTGTAGGCACCCAGGGCGACGACGGCGCCGTAGAAGACGGCGATGCCCAGGACGGCGAGGGCGACCTTGGTGAGGACGGCCTTGCGCTCCTCCGGCGTCAGCGGGTTCGGAACCTGGCTGCTCTTCGGGCTCAGGTGCTTGGTGCCGATCAGGAACTGGGTCAGACCCAGGGCCATGCCGACGGCGGCGAGGGCGAAGCCCAGGTGCCAGTTGTGCTCCTTGCCGACCGTTCCGACGACGAACGGGGCGACGAAGGCACCGAGGTTGATGCCGATGTAGAACAGGGTGAAGCCACCGTCACGGCGCGGGTCGTCCGGGCCGTCGTACAGGTGACCGACCATCGTGGAGATGTTGGCCTTCAGCAGACCCGAACCGGCCGCGACCAGGATCAGACCCACGAAGAACATCGCCTGGCCGGGAAGAGCCAGGGACAGGTGACCGGCCATGATCACGAAACCGGCGATCGCGACCGTCTTGCGGGCGCCCCAGACGCGGTCGCCGAACCAGCCGCCGGGCATGGCCATGAGGTAGACCATGGACACGTACACGGAGTAGATGGCCGTGGTCGTTGCCGCGGTCATGGCCAGACCGCCGCCCTGGCTGCCCGTGGCGGCGTCGGCGCCGCCCGAGACCAGGTAGTAGACGAGAAGGGCGCGCATGCCGTAGTAGGAGAAGCGCTCCCACATCTCGGTCATGAACAGAGTGGCCAGGCCACGGGGGTGGCCGAAGAAGGTCTTTTCCGGCGCCGGAGTCGCCGCGTCCTTCGTCAGGCTGGAAGCCATGGTCGATCCTTGCTTGCTCGGGACGCTCGGCTTCGTGAGCTGTTCAGCGCCCGGTGGGGGGGTGGCCGGCACCGGCGACGGATGTCCCACCCCACGCCCTGGGGTGTCGTTCCCCGCTGTATCGGGGTGACGGGGCAGCCGTAACCGGGATCCACGCCCTGCACGCCTCCTCGCGTGCCGGGCCCGGCCCATAGGTCATTCACTGTCATCTGGGTCGGAGGCAGCCGACCAGAGCAGAATTTGAGGTTCTCGGCTCGGATTTGAGCGCAAATGTCCCCTCGATAGTGCATCGGGCGTTCCGCCACCATACGACAGGGCACCGATGCATATGGAAGGGCTTGAGATATGGATCACAGGGAATCGGGGAACCGATCCGTCAAGTTCGAAGGCCGATAGTAGTCAATAACCCCAGTTCGAGAGGGGTATGCGGGCAGGCGCCTCCTTTCAGCCGCCGCGGACTACCATCACCCACATGACGCGTGTACTGCTCGCCGAGGACGACGCATCCATCTCGGAACCCCTGGCCCGCGCCCTGCGCCGGGAGGGCTACGAGGTCGAGGTCCGGGAGGACGGCCCCACCGCCCTGGAGGCCGGACTGCAGGGCGGCGTCGATCTCGTCGTCCTCGACCTGGGACTGCCCGGGATGGACGGCCTGGAGGTGGCCCGGCGACTGCGGGCCGAGGGCCACGGCTTCCCGATCCTGGTCCTGACCGCCCGGGCCGACGAGGTCGACACGGTGGTCGGCCTGGACGCCGGCGCCGACGACTACGTGACCAAGCCCTTCCGGCTCGCCGAGCTGCTGGCCCGCGTACGGGCCCTGCTGCGGCGCGGCGCCAACGACGCCGCCCAGGCACCCGCCACCCACGGCGTGCGCATCGACGTCGAGTCCCACCGCGCCTGGATGGGCGAGGAGGAGCTCCAGCTCACCGCCAAGGAATTCGACCTGCTGCGCGTCCTGGTCCGCGACGCCGGCCGGGTCGTCACCCGCGACCAGCTGATGCGCGAGGTCTGGGACACCACCTGGTGGTCCTCCACCAAGACCCTCGACATGCACATCTCCTGGCTGCGCAAGAAGCTGGGCGACGACGCCGCCAACCCCCGCTACATCGCGACCGTCCGCGGCGTCGGCTTCCGCTTCGAGAAGAGCTGACAGCCGGGAGCGCGGACCCGCGCAGACCTGGCAGACCTGCGCAGACCCGACGGAGCGACGGAGCGCGTTCGTCCGTTAGGGCATGCTCTAGGGCATGCGCCGCCGTCTGATCAACTCCACGCTCGCCGTGGTCCTCGTCGTGATCGCCGTGTTCGGGGTCTCCCTCGTCATCGTGGAGACCCGGACCATCACCAGCAGCGCCCAGGACCGCATCGGCTCCGAGGCGCTGCGCCTGCTGGGCGTCGTCGAGGCCGACGCCCTCGAACACCGGCGGGTGGAGGCCGGCGCGCTGTCCGAACAGCTGGACATGGGCACGTACGCCCGCATCACCGTCCCCGGACAGCCGCCCGTCGAGGTCGGCGAACGCATCCAGGACAGCGTCATCCGGGGCACCGCACGCGGCGAACAGGGCGAGGTCGTCGTCGTGGAGGAGTCCCGCTCCACCGTCACCCGCGAGGTCGGCCGCACCCTGGCCGTGGTCGGCGCGGTGGCCCTGCTGGCCGTCGTCGCGGCCGTACTCCTCGCCGTACGCCAGGCCAACCGGCTCGCCTCCCCGCTGACCGACCTCGCCGAGACCGCCGAGCGCCTCGGCTCCGGCGACCCCCGGCCCCGCCACAAGCGCTACGGGGTTCCGGAGCTGGACCGCGTCGCCGACGTCCTCGACGCCAGCGCCGAACGCATCGGCCGGATGCTCACCGCCGAACGGCGCCTCGCCGCCGACGCCTCCCACCAGCTGCGCACCCCCCTCACCGCCCTGTCGATGCGGCTGGAGGAGATCACCGTCACCGACGACCTGGAGACCGTTCGGGAGGAGGCGAGCATCGCCCTCACCCAGGTGGAACGGCTCACGGACGTGGTCGAACGGCTGCTGACGAACTCGCGCGACCCCCGCACCGGCTCCGCCGTCCCCTTCGACCTCGACGAGGTGGTCAAGCAGCAGCTGGAGGAGTGGCGCCCGGCCTACCGCAGCGCCGGCCGGGCCATCGTCCGCTCCGGGAAGACCGGCATGCGCGCCGTCGGCACCCCCGGGGCGGTCTCCCAGGTCCTGGCCACCCTCGTGGAGAACGCCCTCATGCACGGCGGCGGCACCGTCGCCCTGCGCACCCGCGTCACCGGCAACCAGGCCGTCATCGAGGTCACCGACGAGGGCCCCGGCGTCCCGCCCGACCTCGGCAACCGGATCTTCGAGCGGGCCATCAGCGGCCGCAACTCCACCGGCATCGGCCTGGCCGTGGCCCGGGACCTCGCGGAAGCGGACGGCGGCCGCCTGGAGCTCCTCCAGAGTCAGCCGCCGGTGTTCGCGCTCTTCCTCAGCCGCACCGCCCCCGAGCGCGCGGAGCCGGAGCGGACGGTCAGGTAGGCCTCAGCCCCTCAGCCCTCGGGTCAGCCCTGGTTGCCCGCCGGCTCCGGGGTCCGGGCGGCGGCGACGGGCACCGCCTCGTGCCCGTCGCGCTGCTCCACGACCAGCGAGGGCGCAGCGTCCGTCGGCAGGGCCTTGAAGACCCACGTCCGGTACGACCAGAACCGGAAGACCGTCGCCACCGCCATGCCGAAGAACTTGAAGATGTTGTTCTGCAGCGAGCTGTCCAGACCGAACCCGTACGTGGCGACGTAGAGCACACCGCTCTCGATGACCATGCCGATCACGCTGAACAGCACGAACAGGATCATCTCGCGGCGGCGGCTGCCCAGGTCGCGGTCACGGTAGGTGAAGTAGCGGAACCCCACGTAGTTCGTGATGATGGCGACCACGATGGCTATCACGTTCGCGCGGACCGTCTGCAGGTCCGTGGTGCTGCGCAGCAGGTTGAAGACGCCGAAGTTGACCAGGACGCCCGCGCCGCCGACCGCGCCGAACTTCACGACCTCCCGGGCGATGCCTCGGAAGCGCTCGGACAGCGGTACTGCGTTCGGCGTGCTCATGTGATGGTTCAGTCCCTGTCAGTCGTCATGTGAGTCGCGGGGTGGGTCGCGGGTGACCCGCGGGGTGACCCGCGGGGTGAACCGCGGGGCCGGGCCGTCAGCGCCCGTCCGGGCGCGTCACCCGATCTCGTCAACCCCACCATGTTAAGTGTCGCCCCGGGGGCCCCGCCGCGCCTCGCCACCCCTTGGGACACAACGCACACAAGGCCTCCGGCCCCCACCGGCGAGTCCCCGCCAGGCCTGCGTCCGTATGGCGGAATACCGCCGGATACCCTGGAGGTGTGACGTTCCCGGTAGTCGGCATGGTCGGCGGCGGTCAGCTCGCCCGCATGACCCACGAGGCGGGCATCCCCCTCGGCATCAGATTCAAGATCCTCAGTGACACCCCCCAGGACTCGGCGGCCCTGGTCGTGAACGACGTCGTCATCGGCGACTATCGCGACCTGGACACGCTGCGCGCCTTCGCGCGCGGCTGCGACGTGATCACCTTCGATCACGAGCACGTACCCACCGAGCACCTCCGGGCCCTGGAGTCGGACGGCATCCCCGTCCGGCCGGGGCCCGACGCGTTGGTGCACGCACAAGACAAGGGGGTGATGCGCGCCAAGCTCGACGAGATCGGCGCGCCCAGCCCCCGCCACCGGATCGTGAGCGATCCGGCGGACGCGGCGGCCTTCGCGGAAGAGGTCGGCGGCTTCCCCGTCATCCTCAAGACGGTGCGCGGCGGGTACGACGGCAAGGGCGTGTGGTTCGTCCGCACCCCCGAGGACGCGGAGGCCCCGTTCAAGGCGGGCGTCCCCGTCCTGGCGGAGGAGAAGGTGGACTACGTCCGCGAACTCGCCGCCAACATCGTCCGCTCCCCGCACGGCCAGGCCGTGGCCTACCCCGTCGTGGAGTCCATCCAGGTCGACGGCGTGTGCGACACGGTCATCGCCCCCGCCCCCAACCTCTCCGAAGCCCTCGCGGGCGAGGCCCAGGCCCTGGCCCTGCACATCGCCAAGGAGCTCGACGTGACCGGCCACCTGGCCGTGGAGCTGTTCGAGACCACCGACGGCCGCATCCTCGTCAACGAACTGGCCATGCGCCCGCACAACAGCGGCCACTGGACCCAGGACGGCGCGGTCACCTCCCAGTTCGCCAACCACGTCCGAGCGGTCCTGGACCTCCCCCTGGGCGACCCGCGCCCCCGGGCCCGCTGGACCGTGATGGCGAACGTCCTCGGCGGGGACTACCCCGACATGTACGCGGCATACCTGCACTGCATGGCCCACGACCCGCAGGTGAAGATCCACATGTACGGCAAGGACGTGAAACACGGCCGCAAGGTCGGCCACGTCAACACCTACGGCGACGACCTGGACGATGTGCTGGAGCGCGCACGTCACGCAGCCGGCTACCTCAGAGGAACGATCACCGAGTGACCTCGGCCCCTCCCTGCCGGGAGGGGGTTCCCACCCTCACAGGTGGGGTTTCCTGCTTCACCACGGACCGCCCCGGCCGAGAGGAGGACTCCCGTTGAGGTCTGACGCCCGCTCCACAGGCAGTGACCGCCAGCCCGGCGGCCAGAAGGTTGATCGCCGCGTTCTCGTCCCGGTCGTGGGTCGTCCCGCAGGCCACGCACGTCCACGTGCGTATGTCCAGGGGTACCGTCCCGGCCAGTGCGCCGCAGGCCGAGCACAGCCTGGTACTGGGGAACCAGCGGTCGACGACGATCAGCCTTCGCCCGTACCAGGCCGCCTTGTACTCCAGCATGCGCCGAAACTCCCGCCAGCCCGCGTCGCCGAGCGCTCGCGCGAGGCGGCGGTTCCCGAGCATGTCGCGGACAGCAAGGTCCTCGATCACGAGCGTTTGGTTTTCGCGCACGAGTCGAGTCGTCAGCTTGTGCAGATGATCCCGCCGCCGGTCGGCGATCCGGGTATGGATCCGCGCCACCCGGATGCGGGACTTCTCCCTGTTCTTGCTGCCCTTCTCCTTCCGCGACAGCGCCCGCTGGGCACGTGTGAGGCGCTCCCGATCCCGCCGTTCGTGCCGAGGGTTACGGATCTTCTCTCCGGTGGAGAGCGTGACCAGGGCCGTCAGCCCGACGTCGAGGCCGATCGCGTTCGTCGCAGGGGGCATCGCGGATGGGAAGTCCTCGCAGAGCAGGGAAACGAACCAGCGCCCTGCGGGGTCACGGGAGACCGTGACGGTCGACGGCGTCGTGCCTGCGGGCAGGGGTCTGGACCACACGATGTCGAGAGGCTCGGCCATCTTCGCGAGCGTCAGCCGCCCCTCCGCGTAGCGGAAGGCGCTGCGCGTGTACTCGGCACTTGCCCGGGAATCCCGCTTCGTTTTGAACCGCGGATGCTTCGCCCGCCCCTGCCAGAAGTTGACGAACGCCGCCTGCAGGTGCCTGAGCGTCTGTTGGAGCGGTACCGAGGACACCTCAGCCAGAAAAGCCAGGTCTTCGGTCTGCTTCCAGGCCGTCAGCAGGGCCGACGTCTGTTGGTAGCCCACTCGTTCCCGACCGGTCTCCCAAGCCCGGGACCGGACGGCGAGGGCAAGGTTGTAGACCTTGCGCACGCAGCCGAACGTCCGCGACAGCTCCGCTGCCTGCGCGTCGTTCGGATAGAAGCGGTACTTGAACGCCCGCTTCACAGGAGAAGTCCCCACGCCCCGGAAGCCAGGGGCAGTCATGATACGAACACAAACCCAGGTCACAGCATCGCAGAGCGGCATATCGCCGTCGCACGGTTCCGGGCCGTGGATGCGTTTCCTGCCCCGGCCGAGGCCGGATACACCCACGCAAGGAGATCGGGATGAGCACGTCCCCCGCAGGCCCCGTCGTAGGCATCGTCATGGGCTCGGACTCCGACTGGCCGGTCATGGAGGCCGCCGCCCAGGCCCTGGACGAGTTCGAGATCCCCTACGAGGTCGACGTCGTCTCCGCCCACCGCATGCCGCGCGAGATGGTCGCGTACGGCGAGCAGGCCGCCGAGCGCGGCCTGAAGGCGATCATCGCCGGTGCGGGCGGCGCCGCCCACCTGCCCGGCATGCTCGCCTCCGTCACCCCGCTGCCCGTCATCGGCGTGCCGGTCCCGCTGAAGTACCTCGACGGCATGGACTCGCTCCTGTCGATCGTCCAGATGCCCGCCGGGGTTCCCGTCGCCACCGTCTCCGTCGCCGGCGCACGCAACGCCGGCCTGCTGGCCGTCCGGATGCTCGCCGCGCACGACCCCGAGCTGCTCGGCCGGATGCGCGACTTCCAGCAGGAGCTCAACGACCAGGCCACCGAGAAGGGCAAGCGGCTGCGGGCGAAGGTCGCGGGCGCGGAGAAGTTCGGGTTCGGCAAGTGACCGCGGCGGACCTGCTCGCGCAGGCCCGGGAGCTCCTCACCGAGCACCCGGTCGTCGACGGACACAACGACCTGCCCTGGGCCCTGCGCCAGCAGGTCCGCTACGACCTCGGCCGGCGCGACATCGCCGGCGACCAGTCGGCCCACCTGCACACCGACATCCCCCGGCTGCGCGCCGGCGGGGTCGGCGCGCAGTTCTGGTCCGTCTACGTCCGCTCAGACTTCGCGGGCGACGAGGCCGTCAGCGCCACCCTGGAGCAGATCGACGCCGTCGAGCAGCTGATCGCCCGTTACCCCCGCGACCTCGTACGGGCACTGACGGCGGACGACATGGAGGCGGCCCGCGCCGACGGCCGGATCGCCTCCCTGATGGGGGCCGAGGGCGGCCACTCCATCAACAACTCCCTCGCCACCCTGCGCGCCCTGCACCAGCTGGGCGTGCGGTACATGACGCTCACCCACAACGACACCATCGACTGGGCGGACTCGGCCACCGACGCACCCCGCCACGGCGGACTCGCGGACTTCGGCCGCGAAGTGGTGCGCGAGATGAACCGCATCGGCATGCTCGTCGACCTCTCGCACGTCGCCGAGAGCACCATGCGCGACGCGATCGCCGTCTCGGCCGCGCCGGTGATCTTCTCGCACTCCTCGGCCCGGGCGGTCTGCGACCACCCGCGCAACGTCCCCGACGAGGTGCTGGCGCAGCTGCCCGCCAACGGCGGCGTCGCGATGGCCACCTTCGTGCCGAAGTTCATCCTCCCGGCCGCCGTCGAGTGGACCCTGGCCGCGGACGAGAACCTGCGCGCCCACGGCTTCCACCACCTCGACACCACCCCCGAGGCGATGGCCCTGCACCGGGCCTTCGAAGCCGGCCGCCCCCGCCCCGTGGCCACCGCCGCCACCGTCGCCGACCACCTCGACCACATGCGCGAGGTCGCCGGCGTCGACCACATCGGCATCGGCGGCGACTTCGACGGCACGGCCTTCACCCCGGCCGGGCTGGACGACGTCTCCGGCTACCCGAACCTGATCGCGGAGCTCCTGCACCGCGGCTGGTCCCGGGCCGACCTGGCCAAGCTGACCTGGTCCAACGCCGTACGGGCGCTGCGCGACGCCGAAGCCGTCGCCCGGGACCTCCAGGCCACCCGCGGCCCCTCGAACGCGGTGCTGTAGCCCGCACCCGTACGGGACCGCCCCCGGGGGCGGGGTCAGGGGGACACCCCCGGCCCCGCCCCTGTCCCGTACCGCCCCACCGCCCCGCCGGCGTACACCCGAACGCCACACTCGCCGGGCGGCACCCTCAGCCCGCATGTCACGGTGGCCCCATATCTCCCTGCTGCCGCCGAGACCGGAGCGAATCCCATGGCCGACCTGCAGGATGAACCCCACTCCGTGGGTGTCGGAGCCGAAGACGTCCCCGTCACCGCCCCCCTCATGGCGGGCGGATCCCTGGAC